>NZ_JBFBCB010000008.1:0-191990 GCF_040682975.1 Streptomyces sp. NPDC051051 | reverse complement strand
TCGCCCCGATACTGGTTGTATCGGGGCGATCCCGACAACGCGGCGAGCGTGCGTGCCAGGCGTCGCCGGGCAGACGGGACTTTCGAAACACGCCCTAGCCGGACGGGGTGCGGCGCACGCCCGTGACATGCGAGAGAGGGTCCCCGGGGAAATCCCGGGGACCCTCTCGCACTGCCTGGTGGGCGCGGACGGTTTCGAACCGCCGACATCCTGCTTGTAAGGCAGGCGCTCTACCCCTGAGCTACGCACCCGGGACGAGTCGACAGCCTACATCGCCCGGGGCCGTGCCTCGCAAACCCGTATCGACGGCGAAGGGGGCGGGCGCGGGTCTCCTCGCGCCGGATCGGCGCGCGCACGCGGGGCGGTTCGGTCCGCCCCGACCCGGCGGCCTTGCCGGGGCGGGCGGGGTTCGTCACCGGCGACGGGAAAGTCACCGTGCGGAACGCGAACCAACCGGCCCGTGTGTTCGTCATCAACCGGTGGGAGAATGACACCGGGCAGGGCGGATCACAGCACGGGAGAGGGATGTGACGGCGACACCAGCGCAGCCGTACTCGCCGTCGGTGCCGCACGCGCGTCCGCGGGCGCTCGGCGACGCCCTCGCACTCGCCGCCCTTCCCCTTGTCGCCGTCCTCCTGCTGCCCGCCACGTTCGCCGGGGGCGGCACCCGCCGCTGGTTCGGCGGACGGGCGGAGGGCCAGCGGGCGGAGGCCCAGGCCGCGAAGGACGCCGCGGCGGCCGCGTTCTACGAACTGGACACCGCGCAGCGGGATCTGCGGATCTCGATCGAGACGATCACGGCGGTCGACGCCTCGCCGGCCGCCCGGCGCGCCGTGGCCGACTTCGAGGCCCTCGGCCGGCGCATCGACGAGGCCAGTCACCAGTACATCCAGGCCGTCGACGCCCACGACCTGGACCGGGACGACCTGGAGGCCGCCACCGCGACGCGGGCGCGCGGCGAGCTGGCCCGCGCGAAGGACGAACTGGACCGCGTCAAGGGCGAGCTGGACCGTTTCACCGACGGTCTCGGGCCGCTGCTGGGCAAGGCGGAGACCCAGCTGGCACGGCTGGCGCCCGCCGTGGAGCGGGCCCGCCAGAGCCTGCTGACCGCGTCGAACGCGCTGGACGCCGTCCGGGAGACGGGACTGCGGGCGGACGACCTCGCCGCCCGGCTGGCCGCGCTCGCTCCGGAGCTGACCAAGCTGAACCAGGGCGCGGGGCAGCACGGCGTGCCGGGCACCCTGGAGCGCGCCGAGCGGGTCTCCCGCGAGGCCGGGGCGGTCCGGGCGGAGGCCGAGCGGCTGCCGGAGAAGGCCGCCGAGATCGACCACCGGCTGGTGTCCCTGCGGACGCGCGCGCAGGCACTGACGACCCGGTCGGGGCAGGTCGAGCCGATCCTGAGCGAGCTGCGCCGGCGTTTCACGGCGGCCTGCTGGCAGGACCTCCAGCACGTCCCCGACCAGTCCGTGGAGCACGTCCGGCGGGCGGAGGCGAAGCTCGCCGAGGCGCAGACCGCGCGGGACGCCCAGCGCTGGCCGGACGCCACCGCGCTGCTGTCGACGGCGCGCGCCCTGCTGAACTCCACCGACGAGGCCGTCTCGGCCGCCGGTGACCGGCTGACCAGGCTGAACGCCGTGCAGAAGGACCCGCGGCAGGAGATCGAGCGGACCCGCTTCGCGATCCGGGACGCGCAGCGGCTGGCGATGGCCGGGCGCAACACCCCGGACCCGCGGGACGCGCGGCCGCTGGACGAGGCGGTGGCCCGGCTGGAGCGGGCGATCGCCACGCTGGAGGGCCGCCACCCGGACTACTGGCACTTCCTGACGGAGACGGAAGCCGTCCGGCAGACGGTGTCCGGCGTGGTGACCCGGATCCGCGAGGACCGCGGCGCCGGGCACTGAGCGCGGCCCGCCCGACCGCCGGCGTTGCCGTCGGCGCGCGTCGGGCGGATATTGGAGGTGCGTACGGCTCGGCTCGCGCAGCGCTTTTCGGAGGGAGGCGGAGATGGCCACCCACCTCACGCACTCGGGGACTCGGCAACGGATCAGGCTGGACGACCACCTGCCCGTCGATCACCGTCTGAACAGGGTCTACCGGATCGGCGCCGGTCTGATGGGCGTCGGACTGGTGGTCTTCGGGATCTTCGGGATCATCGACCGGATCGGTTTCCTCGACACCGGTGGGGACACCGTCTGGAGTCTGAACACCAACGGCGCGCTCAGCTGGCTGTCGGTCGCCGTCGGTCTGCTGCTCCTCGTCGGCATGGTGATCGGCGGGAACTTCGCCTCCACGCTGAACATGGTCCTCGGCGTGCTGTTCGTGGCCAGCGGCTTCCTGAACATGGGGCTGCTGGAGACGGACTACAACTTCCTGGCGTTCGAGATCCAGAACTGCATGCTCAGCTTCGTGATCGGCATCCTGCTGCTGGTGTTCGGGATGTACGGCAGGGTCGGTTCGGCCCTGCCGCACGACAACCCGTACTGGCGGGCCCGCCACCCCGACCTGGCGGAGGACCGGGACCGCCATCAGGAGCGGCGGGAGCAGTTCCCGGCGGAGCACCCCGAGGCGCCCCGGATCACGTCCCGGGAGGCGTCCGGGGAGGCGTCCCCGCGGACGTCCCGGCCCGGTCAGGGCCCGTCGGGGACCTGACCGGGTGCCGCACCCGTCAGGTGCGGTAGGCGTAGTACGCGGCGGTCGGGTACGACGCGATGATGCTCGCCACCGACCTGCTGTAGGTGTTGGTGGAGTGGTACGTCACGTACGGCACGCCCCGGCTGCGGGACGTGACGATCATGGTGTGGTCCTTGGAGCCGTCCTTGTCGAAGTCGACCTGGAGGACGTCGCCGACGTCCAGCTGGTAGACGTTGGCGAGGGGGGTCGTCCGCTTGGAGTTCTGGGCGAACCAGGACCACTCGTTGACGCCGACGAACGAGTCGGACTGGATGTCGGCGTTGCCGAACCACCGGGTGTAGTCGTACACGTAGCCGGGGACGTGCTTCCAGCCGCCCGCCTTCAGCGCCTGGCTGACGAAGTTGGTGCAGTCGCCGCCCGCGCCGTGCCCGTTGAAGTTGGGGTAGGCGGGGTTGTAGTTCGACCAGTACTGCTTGGCGTAGGCGGCCATGGCCCGGTAGTCGAGGCCGCTGGCGGTGAAGTTCTTCGCGTTCGCCGGGCCGGGGTACGAGGTCGACGCCTTGGGGGCCGACGGCGTGGTGCTGGTGGTGGTGGCCACCATGGGCGCGACGGACGGCTTGGCGGTCTGGTTCACCGCGAGGCCCTCGTCGGTGTCGCGGATGCCGGTGAGCTGCCAGTCGCCGTGCCGGTCGGCGGTGAACGTCAGCTCGTGGTGGGCCTGGAACCCGGTGGCCTTCGGCTCGTCGCCGCGGACCTTCTCGTAGGTGAGGGTCGTGGTCTCGGTGACCGCGACCTTGGCCTTGCGGCCCTTCACGTTCGTGGCGTCCAGGGTGACGGTGGTGCTGCCCTTGCTGTACTTCTCGCCGAGCTGGGCGAGCCGCTCCTTGCGCTGGTCCAGCGAGGACAGCGCGGCGTCCTCGGCGCGGTCCTGCTTCGACGACAGCTTGACGTCACCGGAGAAGCCGTCGGTCAGCGGCTTTCCGCGCTTGTCCCGCTTGCCGTCGACCAGGGCTTCGGTGCGGTCGGTGAAGACCGCGTCGGCGAGGCGCTGGAAGGTGGCCTTGGTCCCGGCGTCCACCTTGGGGTCGTCGACGACCGCTGCGCCGGCGCTCCAGTTGGGCAGCAGGGCCACTCCTGCGACGACGGAGGTGGCGGCCGCTCCGAGTATCGCGGCGCGGCGCCGCGTACGGCTCAATTTCCTTGACTTCACTGATGCTTCCCCTCTTGCCCCGGCGGCTGGATGCCGGGGTAGCGCATCTTTGCATGCCGTGTGTGGCTCGTGTGAAGAGGGGGGCGGCACTCCGGGCACGGGAGTTACAGGACCGTCACTGCACAACGGCGTCCCGTGTCAACCCGGTTACTGGACGACGGTCGACCAGTCCGGCGACTGGGCGGGGTCGAGGGTGCGCAGCCGCTCCAGGGTGGCGGGCGTCTGCACGTCCATCCAGTCGGCCAGTTCCTTGAAGGACACGCACTTGACGTCCTTCTTGACGCACACGGTCTTGATGACCTCGTCGACGGCCTTCATGTAGATGCCGCCGTTCCACTCCTCGAAGTGGTTGCCGATGAACAGCGGGGCCCGGCTGCCGTAGTACACGCGGTTGAAGCCGGCCAGGTAGGTGTCGAGGGTCTCCTGCTGCCACTTCGGGTACTGGGCGGGGTCGCCCTCGGTCTCGCCCTCGGACTGGTTGTAGAGGAAGTTGAAGTCCATGGACAGGCCCTGGTACTTGCCGCCCTCGTAGGGGAGCATCTGGAGCGGGAAGTCCCAGATGCCGTTCTTCTTCGCGGGCCAGATCTGGAAGTCGCCGGCCGAGCTGGCGTCGTAGCGCCAGCCGTAGCTCTTGGCGGCCTTCAGCAGGTTGGCCTGGCCCTCCAGGCAGGGGGCGCGGCCGCCGACCACCTCCTTCTTGAAGTCGAAGGGCAGCGGGTCCATGTCGGTGTAGCCGGTGTTCGTCTTCCACTTCTCGGCGAAGCCGAAGAACTGGTCGATCTCGCTCTTCCACTCCTCGACGCTCCAGTCGCCGCCGCCCTTGGCGCCGCAGAAGTGGCCGTTGAAGTGGGTCCCTATCTCGTTTCCCTCCTCCCAGGCCTTGGCGAGGTCCTCCAGGGTGGTGCGGACGTGCTCGTCGGTGGGGAAGCTGATCGCCGCGGACCCCTTGGGGTGCTGCGGCGGGCTGTAGAGGCCTGCCTTGCTCTTGGGCAGCAGGTAGATGCCCGTGAGGAAGAAGGTCATGTGCGCGTTGTACTCCCGCGCCAGCTCCCGGTAGTGGGTGAACAGCCCGTCGTCGCCGGCCAGGGCGCCGTCCCAGGAGAAGACGACGAACTGGGGCGGTTTCTCACCGGGCTTGAGCGGTACGGGCTCGAGGCCGCCCTTCTGCGGCCCGGTGTACGAGGTGGAGCCGTCCCCGAGGACCTTGGTCCTGCCGTCCCACTCCGGCTCCTCGCCCGGCGACGCCGTCGCCTTGCCCCCCTTGCCGGCGGAGGCGGTCGGCGCGGTGTTGTCCGTGCGGCTGAGCACCAGGTAGCCCGCCACCAGCGAGGCGACGACGAGGAAGGCCGCCAGGGTCAGGAAACCCGGATGGGCGGCGGCGGGGCGGTTCGTTGCCCGGGCCTTGCGGCGGCGGCCCGACGGTGGCGTCATGTGCGGCTCATTCTCGAGGGGTTCGGGGACTGCGGTGCGGCCTGGGGTCAGCCGAGCGGGCTCATGGCCCTGGACCAGATGCCGTAGGGGACGCTGTCGTCCGCTGTGCCGTCGATGCCCTTCAGCGGCAGCGGTTCGAGACTCTTCGCCAGGTCGATGCGGTAGACGACGACCGCGGTGGAGACTGCCTTGTGGGTGCCGACGTACCAGGCGGCCTTGTCGTCCTGGGTGGTCCCGGCCTTCCCGGCCACCTGGGCGCCCTCGGGTGCCGCGCCGGGGTGGGCGGTGCGGAAGGCGTCGGTGAGGGCGGAGGTGACCTCCTCGGCCGTGTCGGCGCCGATCGCGCGGACCGGCCTGGGGAGGGCCAGTGGGACCTTGGTGCCGTTGTGGGTGACCTGCCGCACGGAGTACGGCTCGGTGTGCTTGCCGGCCGCGGCGAAGGTGGAGTAGCCGCTGGCCATGCGGATCGCGCTGGGGGTGGAGCTGCCCTGGGACAGGGCGGGCACCTGTGCGCCGAGGCTGGAGGGGAGCAGTCCGGCCGCCTCCGCGGTGTCGCGCACCTTGTCCAGGCCGGTGTCCATGCCGAGCTGCATGAACGGCGTGTTCACCGACAGGGCCAGCGCCCGGTGCAGGGAGATCTGCCCGTAGGACTTGTCGCCGTCGTTGCCGGCGGCGACCTTCTTGCCGCTGCGGTCCCAGTACGGCCCCTCCGGCGTGGTCACCGGCACGTCGTCGTCGCCGTCGTAGACGGACTCCCCGGTGACCGGGGTGGCCTCGCCGTCCCGCGTCTTGTGGACGCCGTGCTCCAGGCCGGCGGCGTAGACGAAGGGCAGGAAGGCGGAGCCGGCCGGGACGGTGGTGGCGTTGGACTCGTTGTAGCCCTGGGTACGGTGGTCGGGGCCGCCGTAGACGGCGAGGATGCGTCCGTCGGCGGCCACCGAGGCGGCGCCGTAGTGGGCGGTCCTCGCGTTCTTCGCGTCGTCCTTCACGGCTTTCGCGCGGGCCTTGGTGACGGCGTCCGTGAGCTGGGTCTCGCGATCCTTCTCGAAGGTCGTGTAGATCTGGTAGCCGCCCAGGTCGAAGTCCTTCTCGTCGATCTTCGCGGACTTCTTGGCGTACTGGGAGGCGAGCTCGACGAGGTAGTCGCTCTGTTCACCGGTGTCGTACAGCGGATTGCTCTTGAGCGGCTCGGGGAACTTCGTGTAGGTGGCCCGCTCGGCCCTGGAGAGTTTGCCGATGACGACCATCCGGTCCAGGGTCCACGTCCAGCGTTCCACGGCACGGGCGCGGTTGGCGCCGCTCAGGGTGGGGTCGTAGAGTCCGGCGCCTTTGAGCAGGGCGGCGAGGAAGGCCGCCTCGCTGGCGTTCAGCTCGCTGACGTCCTTGCCGTAGTAGGCCTGGGCGGCGCGCTGGATGCCGTAGGTGCCGCGGCCGAACCAGCTGGTGTTGAGGTAGCCCTCCAGGATGTCGTCCTTGCTCATCTGGTTGTCGAGCTTGAGGGCGATCATCGCTTCGGTGAACTTGCGCCGGACCGTCTGGCTCTGGTTGAGGTAGACGTTCTTGACGTACTGCTGGGTGATCGTGGAGCCGCCCTGGGTGTCGCCTTGGCCGACGGTGCGGAACAGGGCGCGGCTGAGGCCCTTGAAGGAGATGCCGGGGTCGCTGTAGAAGCTCTCGTTCTCGGCGGCGAGGACCGCCCAGCGGACGTCCTCGGGGATGTCCTTCAGCGGCATCGCCTGCCGCTGCACCCAGCCGGTGCGGGCCATGGGGGTCCCGTCGGCCCAGAAGTACACGTTGTCCTGCTGGGTGGCGTAGGTGTTGAGGTTGTCCGGGACGTCGGTGGCGGCGTAGGCGACGACCAGGAAGAGGGTGCTCAGGCCCAGGGAGGCGAGGACGCCTCCGAGCGACTGCCGCCAGGAGGGTGTCCAGCGGCGCCAGCCGGTGCGGCCGGGCCGCGGGTACTGCGGGCGCATCCGGCGCGCGTACGGGGCGAGGAAGGCCGTGAGGCGCGTCACGTACGGGGCGAGGAAGGCGACGAGGGGGGCCAGCCGGGGGCCGACGGCGGCGGTGAACCGGGAACGCACGGAGGGACGGGGGGCTTTTCTGCCCTTCCGCCGGTCTCCCGATGGGGAGGGATCACCGGACGGGCCGGGTATCTCCGGCCCCTCCGCACTGCCCGGTATGCCCTCCGGAGGCACCCGCAGTTGCATGGTCTCGTCCGCCTTGAAAGAGGCGGGAACCTTCAGCTGCATGGTGGCGTCGGCCGGCTCCTGGGGCTCCTCCCCCTGCCCCGCCTGGGTCACGATGTCTCCCTCCGCACTAGGTATTGCTCGCGTAGGCAGACGTACAGACGTACGAGGGTCCGGCATGGTTGCCGTCGCGGCGGCAGCAAACCCTGATTCCCCCAACCTCGCGGTTCATCGCGGCGCCCTCAAATTACCAGCGCCCTTCGCAACTTCTCCACATAAGAAATCGACAGAAGTGAACCCCGTCGAAACAGGGGGAGCCGGTTCCCCGCACAGAGGGATTAATCTTTTCGCATGCCTCGCTACGAGTACCGCTGCCGGACCTGCGGCGACACCTTCGAACTGAGCCGTCCCATGGCGGAGTCCGCCGCGCCCGCCGACTGCCCCGCCGGTCACGACGACACCGTAAAGCTCCTGTCCACCGTAGCCGTCGGCGGCACGGTCTCCGCCCCCGCACCCAAGGCGGCCGGCGGGGGCGGCTGCTGCGGCGGGGGCTGCTGCGGCTGACGCCCAGGGGCGTTCGCCGTCCTGCGGCCTGATCCGCACGACAGGCCCTACTTCTCGCGGACGCCCTTCAGGAACTCCCGCAGGATCCGCTCCCCCGCCAGCACCCCGCGCTCGGGCAGCGCCGTGACCTGCGGTGCCGTCCAGGCCGCCTCGTGCAGCTCGCCGTGACCGGGGCGCCAGCCCCGGTCCGACACCAGCAGCAGATCGGCGTCGAGCAGGGAGTCACCGGCCGTCAGCGTCAGCTCGGCGCCGGTGCGCCGTGCCACCTCGCGCACGGCCGCGCTCTTGGTCAGCGGCTTGGGCACGGCGTAGATCTTGCGGCCCTGGAGCGACACGGTCCAGCCGCGCTCCTCCGCCCAGACCGCCAGTTCCTTCACCCACTCCTCGGGCAGCAGCTCGCGCTCCACCACCAGGTAGGCGAACAGGTCCTCGGCGATGCGCTCCTTGCGCAGCCAGAGCGGGTCGGCGAAGGCCGCGAGGTGCGCCTGCACCTCCGCGAGCGGCGCGCACTCGTCGGCCAGCCGCGCGCTCACCACGGCCTGCCAGTCCGGGTCGGAGACCCCGTCGACCAGCAGGTGCCCGCCGTTCGCGCAGATCGCGTAGGTCGGCGGCGGACCCGGCAGATTGATGCGCTGGTACTGCTTGCGGGTCCGGGTGGTCGTCGGCACGAACACCGCCGCGTCGCCGAGATCGGTCAGCAGCTGCGCCGCCGTCTCCGTCATGTACGACAGCGGACGGCTCTCGTGCACCTCCACGCACAGCAGCCGGGGCGCCCGCGGGTCCGGCATGGTCAGCGCGAGGGCCGCCGCGGAGTAGATGAGCGTACGGTCGAGGTCGCTCGCCACCAGCACCGGCATCAGAGGGTCACCGCCTTGCCGTCGGCGCCGGTCGCGCCGCGCGTGTACTGCGGGTGGATCAGCCCCACGCAGGAGTACGGCAGGTCGCCGACCTCCTCCACCGGGACCCCGCGCTGGTCGGCGAGGAGCCGGACGTGGTCCAGGTCGGCGCCCGCCCCGGCCCGCGCCAGGATCTTCCACGGCACCCGGCGCAGCAGCACCCGGGTGGTCTCGCCGACGCCCGGCTTGACCAGGTTCACGTCGTGGATGCCGTACTCCTCGCTGATGCGCTCGACCGCCGCCCAGCCCTCCCAGGTCGGCGCGCGGTCGGCGGCCAGCAGTTCCTTCACCGCCCCGTCCACGGCGTCCGCGACCTCCGGGAAGCGGGCCGACACGGCGTCCAGGAAGGCGCCCGACACGTCCGCGCCGGCCAGCTCGCGGTAGAACTTCGCGCCGTGGAAGTCGTCCGGGCCGACCAGGTCGGCGCGCAGCACGGTCCGCGATATCAGGCCGGACACGGTGGAGTTGAGGCAGGCGGACGGGATCAGGAAGTCGTCCCGGGTGCCGTACGTCCGCACGCAGGAGCCCGGGTCGGCCAGCACCGCGATCTCCGGGTCGAAGCCGGCCGCGCCCCCCGCCGCCTCGAACTCCTCGATGGCCACCGCCAGTTCGCGGGTGATCGCGCCCTTGCCGGTCCAGCCGTCGACGAAGACGACGTCCGCCGGGTCGTGGTGCCGGGCCAGCCAGCGCAGCGCGTTGGCGTCGATGCCCCGGCCGCGGACGATGGACACCGCGTAGTGCGGCAGCTCCAGGCCGTGCCGGTGCTGCGCCCAGCGGCGCATCAGCACGCCCACCGGGGTACCGGCGCGGGCCAGGGAGACGAGCACCGGGCGGGGGGACCGCTCGGCGATCACCAGTTCCGTCACCGCGCCGACCGCCTGCGCCAGCCGGGCCGCGGACGCCTCCAGGGCCGTGTGGAACAGCGCCTGGTACTGCTCGCTGGGCTGGTACTCCACCGGCAGCGACTCCGCGTAGTGCGCGCCGCCGCTCTGGATGGCCTCCTCGCGCTCCTCGGTCGGCGCCTCCAGCGTCACGTCGGAGAGGTCCTGGAGCAGCCAGCCGACCTCCTCGGGCGCGTACGAGGAGAAGGCGGGACCGCGAAGGGGGTCGGGCAGCATGGCGGGCCTTTCGGGTACGTACAGCGGCTCGGGGACGTGACTGGGCACGACCGCGAGGACGACGTGCGGGATGTGCGCGGCGAGCCGGTCGAGGAGGCCGCCGGGGGCGTGCAGCGCCGGGGTGTCGGCGACGGAGTCGACGACGGCGACCACGGCGTCGAAGCCGGCGCCCGCGACGTTGTAGGCGTAGCGCTCGCCGGGGCCGTCGGCCGGATCGTCGTGCGCGGGGAAGACGATCCTGCTGCGTATCGCGTAACCGGGGTCGTCGACCGCGAGGACCGGTGAGCGGGTGGTGGTGGAGAAGCGCACCTCGGCGGCCGTGGCCCGCTCCAGCTCACGGGCCAGCCGCAGCGGCGCGTACATCAGCTCCTCGAAGCCGAGGACGTGCACGCGGCGCGCGCCCTCGGGAAGGGCCTCGGCGAGCCGCGCCGCCATCGCGGGCAGGGCGTCCTCGAGCCGGGCGCGGTGCTGCGGGGTGAAGCCGTGGCGGCCGCCGTCGGGGAGGCCGTGGGGCCAGCGCAGATCGACGCGGGTGGACTGCGGCCGGGTGCGACCGTCGTCCGGGCGCTCGCCGGCGGGGGCCGGTCCCGCGCCCCCGGCCGAGCCGTCCCGCGTCCGCGCGGAGTCCGCCTCGTGGCGCGCCACCAGTTCCCGGCCCTTCTCCAGCACCCCTTCCGGGAGCCGGACCGTGCCCGAGGCCGCCGCCACCAGGTCGACGCGGGCGTCGATCTCGCGGGCGAAGGCCTCCAGGCGTCCCGCGTCGGCCGGGGAGCGCATGTCGACGAGGGCGACGACGACGTACCGGCGGCGCGGGTAGCGCTCGTGCAGGTCGCGGATGGTGTTCAGGACGGTGTTGCCGGTGGAGAACTCGTCGTCGACGAGGACCAGCGGGCCGTCGCCGACCAGGAGCGCCGGGTCCTCCGGCAGCAGGAGGTGGGAGGTGGCGTGCGAGTGGGACTCCTCGAAGCCGCCCGCCGGGACGACACCGGGGACGGGGCGCCGGGTGGAGTGCAGGTAGGGCGCCGGGCCGACGCCGTCGGCGACGGAGTGCCCGAGACCGGTGGCCGTCTCCGCGTACCCGAGGACGACGGCCTCGGCGGCCTCCTCGCCGAGCAGCTCCGCCACCCGGCGGCCCAGGGCGAGGCCGTGGCCGTACACCACCGACGGCGACTGGGGGACGTGCTTGCCCAGCACGTGGGAGACGAGCAGGTGGGCCCGCTTGGGGTTGCGGCGCAGGGCCAGCCCCAGCAGGTCGGTCAGCCGGTCGTCGCCCACGAGCCGGACGCCGAGCCGCTCGGCGACCCAGCTCCCGGACCAGACCCCGTTGTTCACTGCGTTGTTCATGCGTCCCTATGTCGTGAGGAGGTGGGGCGAGGTTCAGCCGGGTATGCCCGCGGCGAGCAGGTCGACGAAGCTGACGTCCTCGTGCGCGACGCCGAAGACCTCGGCGCGCAGCATCGTCCGCTCGGCCCAGGCCCGGTGCGGCTTCACCTCGTTCATCTTGTTCGTGTACGCCGACCTCATCACGCCCCCGCCGCCGCGCTCCGGCCGCAGGATGTCGGCCGCGTCGCTGTACTCCTCGTGGCTGACCACGGACAGCGCGTGCACGGCCGGTACGTGCGAGGGGTGGATGCAGGTCTTGCCCAGCAGGCCGTTGGCGTGGTCGAGGGAGATCTCGCGCAGCAGTCCGTCCATCGCGTGTTCGATGAGTTTCTCACGCAGCTCGACGGCCTGTCCCTCCAGGAAGGGGCTGTGCCGCAGCATCGGCTTGAACATGCGCTCGGGGACGCGGAAGTACTCCCACACCGGCCCGGTCACCGTGAACCCGGTGCCGTCCGCCCGGCCCAGCATGTTCACCACGTCGGCGATCACGGAGGCGACGATCTGGACGTCGTAGGCGGTCATGTCGGGTGCCCGGCGCAGGCCGTACGAGGAGCAGAAGTCGGTGACGCCGAGGCGCAGCGCGAGGACGCGGCTGCGGTACTTCTCGACGGCGCGGGCGATGCCCTCCAGGGCGTCCACCCGCGACTCCCGGTACATCAGCTGCGGCGTCTCCAGGACGGGCATGCCGAACAGCCGCCGGCCGCTCGCCAGCTCGGCGGTGGCCAGGGCCTCCAGGAAGGGGATGCCGCGCTCCTCGGTGAACTTCGGGAACACGAACCCGCTGAGCAGCCGGACGGCCGGGCCGAGGCGCCGGACCAGGTCCGGGATCTGCTCGGGGGTGCGGACGCGGATGAACAGCAGCGGCGGCTCCACGCCGGGGCGGGCCGCCAGGTCGGTGAACTGGCGGACGAGGTTCTCCTCGCCCCGGGCGACGTCCTCGTCGCCGATGGAGTCCTCCAGGCAGAGCACCATGGACACCACTCCACGCCCGGTCTGCTTCAGGATGTCCTCGGCCAGCCGGGGCCGGGTGGCCGGACTGTAGAGCGTGGCCCCTAGGGCGGCGGACAGCGTCCGGGCCGGCGAGTCCGCGTCGAACGCACACGGCTCCCGGTGGAACAGGCGCTGCCGCACCTCAGGGGCGAGGTGCCCGAAATGACGCATATATCTCCCCCGTGGTGCAAGTCGAGCATGTGGATTCGGCAAGAGGTGGCCGGTAATAGTACGTAGAGACCCATGTCGCGGGTTCCCACCGGTCATGAATTTCAGGTAACGCAGAGCGACACAACCCGGCACGGTCCGGCTTCGTCCGCTACGGATCGCCGGTTGCCGTGTACCCGCGTTGTCGTGAGCAGAACCGAGAGGGCAGGATGAACGCATGACGCACGCGATGCTGAAAGGGTCGAACGTCCCGCTGAAGACCACCACGGTGCGGGCCGTGCTGCGCTGGACACCCGGGCAGGGGGTCCCGGACGTCGACGTCTCCGCGCTGCTCCTCGGCCCCGAGGGTCGCGTGCGATCCGACGAGGACTTCGTCTTCTACAACCAGCCCCGGCACCCCTCCGGGAAGGTCTGGCGGCTCGGCAAGAAGCAGGGCGCCGAGGGTCTCACCGACACGATCCAGACGGATCTGGCCGGTGTCGAGTCCGACGTCGGCCAGATTCTGCTGGTCGCTTCGGCGGACGGCGTCACCTTCGACCGCGTACGGGCCCTCAGCATCCTGCTGTACGACGCGGCCGTCGAGGGTGAGCCGCTGGCCACCTTCGACATCCGCCCCGAGACCGGCGAGGAGACCGCGCTGATCTGCGGCGAGCTGTACCGCCGCGGGGAGGGGTGGAAGTTCCGGGCGCTCGGCGAGGGCTACTCCAACGGCCTCAAGGGCCTGGCCACGGACTTCGGCATCTCCGTCGACGAGTCGGAGGAGGCCGCCGCCGACGCCGCGGCGGGCTCCACGAGCGGCGTCTCCCAGCCGCTGCCGCCCGAGCAGCCCACGACGGCCGTCCCGCAGCAGCCCGCCGCGGCCTACGGCTACCCGGCCTCCCTGCCGACGTACGGCTACGGCTATCCGGACGCCCAGCCGGCCGGGGCGGTCCCCGCCGGGGAGTTCCGCATGCCGCCGCAGGGCCCGCAGTTCATAGGGCGGTGAGGGCGATGCGCACGCCGCGCGCGGCCGGGGCGGCCGGGAGTCAGCGTTCCGCCTTCGTCTTGTAGCCCCGCCCCCACTGCAGTCCCCATCCGTACAACCGGTCCAGCTCGCCCTGGAAGCCGTACACGAACCTCACCTCGCGCCGGACCATCAGCTCGCCCTTCACGTTCTCGATCATCACCACCGCGCACGAGCGGGCCTGGGGGTGCCGCTCGTCGAGGCCTATCTCGATGCGCGGCCCGTTGCTCGGGTAGAGCGTGACGATCGCGTGCGTGCGGTCGAAGGCCGGCGTCTGGTCGTAGATGTAGACGAACACCAGCAGCCGCTTGATGTCGTCCCGGTGGTCCAGGTTGACGTACATCGTCTCGCCGGACGCCGACCCGAACCGGTCGTCACCGCTCAGCTTCACGTACGGCGCAGCGTTGATCTCGCCGAGCAGGCCGCCGAGCGGCTGGACGACACCCTTGGTCCCGTCCGCCAGTTCGTACAGGCAGCCCAGGTCCAGGTCGACGTTGACCATGCTCTGGCTGTGTCCGATGACCTCCGGCGGGCGCAGCGCCTTTAAGGGGTGGCGCAGCAGGCTCTCCCGCGGAGAACCGCCGAAGTCGGAGGTGCGCATCCGCCAGGCCAGGTTGACGCGCAGGTGCCCGGTGGCGGCGCCCTGCTTGGTGAGCGAGACCTGGCTGTGCCGTTTGGTCAGCTCTATCGCGTTGCTCGCCGCACTGCCCGAGTCGAAGTCGGCGGCCCGACCCGGCCGGAGTCCGTCGAAGAAGCCCATTACCGCCCCCAAGTTCCACGCCCGAAAAACGTCTGACCGCACAGTCCCCCGGAAACGACCGGCGGGACGGCACCGAGGACTCGTCCTCGACGACCGCCCCGCTCAGAGCGTTCCTCACCGGGAAGCTGATCACACTCCGGACGAGACCTCGGTCTTCTCGTCCGAGCCCGCGTCTCCCCCGGCCGCCGCCAGCGCCCGGTTGCGGCGCACGGAGGACCAGAAGGACCAGGCGATCAGGAGGACGCCGACGAGGCCCGTGATGACCTCGTGGATCTCGTACTGGATGGTGACGAGCAGGAGCACGGCGAGGGCGCCGATCGCGTAGTGCGCGCCGTGCTCCAGGTAGACGTAGTCGTCGAGGGTGCCCTGGCGGACCAGGTAGACGGTGAGCGACCGGACGTACATGGCGCCGATGCCGAGGCCGAGGGCCATCAGCACGATGTCGTTGGTGATGGCGAAGGCACCGATCACGCCGTCGAAGGAGAAGGAGGCGTCCAGGACCTCGAGGTAGAGGAACATGAAGAAGGCGGCCTGGCCGGCCAGGAGGACCGGGGACTTCTTCTTCCCGGTGCGCTTGGCCTCTTCCTCCTCCTCGTGCTCGCGTTCCTCGTCTTCCTCGAGCTTGTCCTCGAAGTAGCCGGAGAGACCGCCCACGATCATGTAGGTGATCAGGCCGCCGATGCCGGAGAGCAGGACGGTCTCGGCCTTGTCGACGTGTGCGCCGCCGTGCTGGTGGGCGTGGGTGGCGAAGGTCATGGCCGAGACCAGCAGGACGATCAGGGCGATGCAGACCGACAGCATGTCGACCTTGCCCAGCTTGGCCAGCGGGCGCTCCAGCCAGCCGAGCCACTTGATGTCCCGGTCCTCGAAGATGAAGTCCAGGAAGATCATCAGCAGGAACATTCCGCCGAAGGCCGCGATCGCGGGGTGTGCGTCGGTGACCAGTTCCTGGTAGCGGTCCTTGTCGGTCAGGGCCAGGTCGACGGCCTCGATCGGGCCGAGCTGGGCGCTGATCGCGACGATCACGACGGGGAAGACCAGCCGCATGCCGAAGACGGCGATCAGCACGCCGACGGTGAGGAAGATGCGCTGCCAGAAGGCGTTCATCTTCTTCAGGATTCCGGCGTTGACGACTGCGTTGTCGAAGGAGAGCGAGATCTCGAGGATGGACAGGATCGCCACGACACCGAAAGCGGTCCACCCCCCGTAGAACACCGCTGCGACGAGGCCGAGCGCGGTGACCGCGAACGACCACCCGAAGGTTTTCAGAACCACTGGCTACCCAATCCTGTCTCTGGGCCCCGGTCCCCCCAAGCGAAACCTGGGGGTGGGTTTCCCCCGCGCCGTACGCGGCTTTACGAAACGTTGACTCCGAAGTCTAGAGCGATACCCCGCAGTCCTGACGCGTACCCCTGGCCCACCGCACGGAACTTCCATTCGCCCTGGTAACGGTAGAGCTCGCCGAAGATCATGGCCGTTTCGGTGGAGGCGTCCTCGCTGAGGTCGTACCGCGCGAGTTCCTGGCCGTCGGCCTGGTTGACGACCCGGATGAAGGCGTTGCTGACCTGGCCGAAGGTCTGGCCGCGCTCGTCCGCGAGGTGGATGGAGACGGGGAAAACGATCTTGTCGCACTGGGCGGGCACCTTGCCGAGGTCGACGAGGAGCGACTCGTCGTCGCCGTCGCCCTCACCGGTGAGGTTGTCCCCGGTGTGCTCCACCGAGCCGTCGGGGCTCGTGAGCTGGTTGTAGAAGACGAACCACTCGTCCCCCATGACCCGTCCGCCGGTGCACAGCAGCGCGCTGGCGTCCAGGTCGAAGGGGGCTCCGGTGGTGGAGCGCGCGTCCCAGCCGAGGCCGACCATCACCTGAGTGAGGTTCGGCGCGACCTTGGACAGGGAGACGTTTCCTCCCTTGGCGAGCGTGACGCCCATGTGCTGGTCCTCCCCTTGGTCGTGCTTCTTCGGTTGTCCTGCACGTCCGGCGCCGCCCGTAAACGGTGCGGCGCCGGACGAAGCCGTCGGGTCATGGGAGACGGCGTCCCAGGGGGATCGGCTCAGACGTTGACGCCGAAGTCCTGCGCGATGCCGCGCAGGCCCGAGGCGTAGCCCTGGCCGATGGCCCGGAACTTCCACTCCGCGCCGTGCCGGTACAGCTCGCCGAAGACCATGGCGGTCTCCGTCGAGGCGTCCTCACTCAGGTCGTACCGCGCGATCTCCGCCTCGCCGGCCTGGTTCACGACGCGGATGAACGCGTTGCGCACCTGGCCGAAGGACTGCTGGCGGTTCTCGGCGTCGTAGATCGAGACCGGGAAGACGATCTTCTCGACCTCGGCCGGTACGCCCGCGAGGTTGACCTTGATCTGCTCGTCGTCGCCCTCGCCCTCACCGGTGATGTTGTCGCCGGTGTGCTCGACGGAACCGTCGGGGCTCTTGAGGTTGTTGAAGAAGACGAAGTTGGCGTCGCTGGCGACCTTGCCGGAAGCGTCCAGCAGCAGCGCGCTGGCGTCCAGGTCGAAGTCGGTGCCGGTCGTGGTGCGCACGTCCCACCCCAGACCGACGATGACCGCGGTCAGGCCCGGGGCCTCCTTGGTCAGCGAGACATTGCCGCCCTTGCTGAGGCTGACTCCCACGAGTCCTCCATTGGTGTCCGGGGGCGGGGAGCCCCTCGTGCGTCGGATATCGGATCAACGATTCGATCCTAGTGAGGGGTTCCCGCCCCTCGCAGGCCCTGGAGCCGAAGAATCACCGGGTGTCGGCCCCGGCCCGGCACCGGATGCGGGGCGGCCGGAGCGGCCGGGGCGGCCGGGATCAGAGCGCGTCGAGTGCCGCGACGTAGGCGCCGAGGTCGCGGGCGTCGGGCAGCGCGTTGACGACGGTCCAGCGCACGACGCCCTCCTTGTCGATGACGAAGGTGCCGCGCACCGCGCAGCCCTTGTCCTCGGCGAAGACCTCGTAGGCGCGGGAGACCTCACCGTGCGGCCAGAAGTCGCTCAGCAGCGGGTACTCCAGGCCTTCCTGCTCGGCGAAGACGCGCAGGGTGTGGATGGAGTCGTTGGAGACGGCGAGCACCTGCGTGTCGCGCTCGGAGAACTTCGGCAGGTTGTCGCGGACCTCGCACAGTTCGCCGGTGCACACACCGGTGAAGGCGAAGGGGTAGAAGAGCAGGACGACGTTCTTGCTGCCGCGGAAGTCGGACAGCTTCACGGAGCGGCCGTGGTTGTCCTTGAGCTCGAAGTCGGGGGCCTTGTCGCCGACCTGGATCGCCATCGTCTGGAACCCTTTCCTGGGGCTTCGCCGGAGCCGGTTGCGGCATTCGGGTGAGAACCCACCCGGAACGCCGGGAACCACCCTACGCAGCGGCCCCCACGCACCGGTGGACGGGCCGATGGGGAATCGGCCCGTCCACGGGGGTCGAGAGGTCGTCGCGGATCTCCGCTACCTCGACGAGGTCACTTCGGGGGACGAGGTCACTTCTTGGACTTGGCGGCCTTGGGCGTCACCAGCCGGCTGCCGCTCCAGTCCTTGCCCACGCTGACGCTCTTGCTGGCCGACAGGCCCGCCGTCGTCGCGGCTTCGGAGATGTCGCTCGGTTCCACGTATCCCGTCCGGCCGGTCTTCGGCGTCAGGAGGAGGATCGAGCCGCCTTCTTCGATGTACGTGGTGGCGTCCACCAGCGCATCCGTCAGGTCTCCGTCATCGTCGCGGAACCAGAGCACCACGGCGTCGGCAACGTCGTCGTAATCCTCGTCCACCAGGTCGCTGCCGATGACTTCCTCGATGGACTCGCGGAGCTCCTGATCGACGTCGTCGTCGTAGCCGATCTCCTGGACCACCTGCTCGGGCTGGAACCCCAGCCTGACGGCAGGGCTCGTCCGCTCCTCCGCGTGGTCCGCGGTCGCGCTCACGGGTTGCCTCCTGATCATGTTTCGGGAATAACTCAGCCACGCGCGTGCGCGAAGCATTGGCCGTAGTCCACACGGGCGGGGCGGATCGCGCAAGTACCCGGCGGTTCGGACCGCCGAAACGGTGACGATCCTGGCGGTGTCGCCGCAACTCCAGGCACGCGATCGGGACGATGGGTGACGTGCACCACACCTATGTGCCCCGTTTGCGTATTTGAGAACCATCCAAGGGTACGAGACTCGGACAGGTGCCGGTTACCTCGGGGTAGAGATGACGTTTGCGGCGCCTAGGTACACGATGGGGGGCGGTGCAGGTACGGGAGAACGAACGGGACACCAGCCTGCCGCACATCCCCCAGAGCCCCACAGCCCCACAGCCCCTCTGACAGGTAAGGACCAGCGTGGCTTCCGGATCCGATCGCAACCCGATCATCATTGGCGGCCTTCCGAGTCAGGTTCCTGACTTCGACCCCGAGGAAACCCAGGAGTGGCTCGACTCCCTCGACGCCGCAGTGGACGAGCGCGGCCGGGAGCGGGCCCGCTACCTCATGCTGCGCCTGATCGAACGGGCCCGCGAGAAGCGCGTGGCCGTGCCCGAGATGCGCAGCACGGACTACGTCAACACCATCCCCACGCGGGCCGAGCCGTTCTTCCCGGGCAACGAGGAGATCGAGCGGAGGATCCTCAACGCGACCCGCTGGAACGCGGCCGTGATGGTCTCGCGCGCGCAGCGGCCCGGGATCGGCGTCGGCGGCCACATCGCCACGTTCGCCTCCTCGGCCTCGCTGTACGACGTGGGCTTCAACCACTTCTTCCGCGGCAAGGACGAGGGCGACGGCGGCGACCAGGTCTTCTTCCAGGGTCACGCCTCCCCCGGCATCTACGCGCGCGCGTACATGCTCGACCGGCTGAGCGAACAGAACCTCGACGCGTTCCGCCAGGAGAAGTCGAAGGCGCCGTACGGGCTGTCCTCGTACCCGCACCCGCGGCTGATGCCGGACTTCTGGGAGTTCCCGACCGTGTCGATGGGCCTCGGGCCGATCGGCGCGATCTACCAGGCGCGGATGAACCGCTACATGCACGCGCGCGGGATCGCCGACACGTCGAAGTCGCACGTGTGGGCCTTCCTCGGCGACGGCGAGATGGACGAGCCCGAGTCGCTCGGCCAGCTGACCATCGCCGCCCGTGAGGGTCTGGACAACCTGACCTTCGTCGTCAACTGCAACCTCCAGCGGCTCGACGGCCCGGTGCGCGGCAACGGCAAGGTCATCCAGGAGCTGGAGTCGGTCTTCCGGGGCGCCGGCTGGAACGTGATCAAGCTGATCTGGGACCGCACCTGGGACCCGCTGCTCGCCCAGGACCGCGACGGCATCCTCGTCAACAAGATGAACACCACCCCGGACGGCCAGTTCCAGACCTACGCCACCGAGTCCGGCGCGTACATCCGGGACCACTTCTTCGGCGACGACCACCGGCTGCGCGCGATGGTCGCGGGCATGACCGACGACCAGATCCTGCACCTGGGCCGAGGCGGCCACGACCACCGGAAGATCTACGCGGCGTTCAAGGCGGCCGTGGAGCACACCGGCCAGCCGACGGTCATCCTGGCGAAGACGGTCAAGGGCTGGACCCTGGGGCCCAACTTCGAGGGCCGCAACGCCACGCACCAGATGAAGAAGCTGACGGTCGACGACCTCAAGGGCTTCCGCGACCGGCTCCACCTCCCCATCTCCGACAAGGAGCTGGAGGGCGGCGCGCCGCCGTACTACCACCCGGGGCGCGACTCCGAGGAGATCCAGTACATGCACGACCGGCGCAAGGGGCTCGGCGGGTACGTCCCGACCCGGGTCGTGCGCGCCCGGCCGCTGCCGCTGCCCGACGACAAGACGTACGCGTCGGTGAAGAAGGGCTCCGGCCAGCAGTCCATCGCCACGACCATGGCCTTCGTGCGGCTCCTCAAGGACCTCATGCGGGACAAGGAGCTGGGCAGGCGGTTCGTGCTGATCGCGCCGGACGAGTACCGCACCTTCGGCATGGACTCGTTCTTCCCGAGTGCGAAGATCTACAACCCGCTGGGCCAGCAGTACGAGTCGGTCGACCGTGAGCTGCTGCTCGCGTACAAGGAGTCGCCGACCGGTCAGATGCTGCACGACGGCATCTCCGAGGCGGGCTGCACGGCCTCGCTGATCGCGGCCGGCTCGGCGTACGCCACGCACGGCGAGCCGCTGATCCCGGTGTACGTCTTCTACTCGATGTTCGGTTTCCAGCGCACCGGCGACCAGTTCTGGCAGATGGCGGACCAGCTGGCGCGCGGTTTCGTGCTGGGCGCGACCGCCGGCCGTACGACGCTGACCGGTGAGGGCCTCCAGCACGCCGACGGGCACTCGCAGCTGCTCGCCTCGACGAACCCGGGCTGCGTGGCGTACGACCCGGCGTTCGGCTTCGAGATCGCGCACATCGTCCAGGACGGCCTGCGCCGGATGTACGGCCCGGACAGCGAGGACGTCTTCTACTACCTGACCGTCTACAACGAGCCGATCCAGCACCCGGCCGAGCCCGAGGACGTGGACGTCGAGGGCATCCTCAAGGGCGTCCACCGCTTCAGCCGGGGCACCTCGGGGTCGATCCCGGCGCAGATCCTCGCCTCGGGCGTGGCCGTCCCCTGGGCCGTGGAGGCGCAGCGGATCCTCGCCGAGGAGTGGGACGTGCGCGCCGACGTCTGGTCGGCGACCTCGTGGAACGAGCTGCGGCGCGAGGCCGTCGAGGTCGAGCGGCACAACCTGCTGCACCCGGAGGAGGAGCAGCGCGTGCCGTACGTGACGCGCAAGCTGACCGGGGCGCAGGGGCCGTTCGTGGCCGTCTCCGACTGGATGCGGTCGGTGCCGGACCAGATCGCGCGCTGGGTGCCGGGGCGCTACCAGTCGCTGGGCGCGGACGGCTTCGGCTTCGCGGACACCCGTGGGGCCGCGCGCCGCTTCTTCCACATCGACGCGCAGTCGGTGGTGCTCGCGGTGCTGACCGAGCTGGCCAAGGAGGGCAAGGTCGACCGGTCGGCGCTGAAGCAGGCCATCGACCGGTACCAGTTGCTGGACGTGGCGTCGGCCGATCCGGGGGCGGCGGGCGGCGACGCGTAGCCGCCGGCCGCGGCCGGACGGACAAGGGCGGCGGGCCTGACGGCCCCGCCGCCCTTGTCCGTTATTTACGATGCGGGCATGGATCAGCAATCGGTGCGGGACCGGTGGGAGCGGCGGACGCAGCGGCCGCTGCTGGCACTGGCCGTGGTGTTCGCCGTCGCCTACGCCGTGCCCATCGTGCACACCGCGGCCGGACCGGCGCTGCGGTCCGCGTGCGCCTGGACGGAGTGGGGGGTGTGGGCGGCCTTCGCCGTGGACTACGCCGTCCGGCTGGCGCTGGCCGGGGAACGCCGCGCGTTCGTCCGCACGCACTGGCTGGACCTGTTCGCGGTGCTGCTGCCGCTGATCCAGCCGCTCAGGCTGCTGCGGCTGGTGTCGACCCTGCTGCTGGTGGGGCAGCGCGCCCGGATGGCCTCGCAGGTGCGGCTGACGACGTACGTCGCGGGTTCCGTGGCGGGGCTGCTGGTCTTCGGATCGCTCGCGGTGCTGTCGGTCGAGCGGGAGGCCCCGGAAGGGAACATCCGGACGCTGGATGACGCCCTGTGGTGGTCGTTCACGACGATGACGACCGTGGGGTACGGGGACCACGCGCCGACCACGGGACTGGGGCGGATGATCGCCGTCGGGCTGATGCTGTCCGGGATCGCGCTGCTGGGTGTGGTCACCGCGAACATCGCCGCGTGGTTCATCGAGCGGTTCGAGAAGGACGACAGGGAGGAACGCGAGCACACGGAGGCGATCCGCACCCTCACGGACGAGGTGCGCGCCCTGCGGGCGGAGGTGGCGGCCCTGCGGTCCCGTCCACCCGACCCGGCCGGCCACAAGAGCCCGTCCGGCGTCTGAGGGCGGGGGTGTTCCGGCCGAAGCGGGGCCTGCGGGCTACGGCCGCGGGCCCGGGGCGGGGCGGCGGGGGCGAGGACACCCCCGCGGGCGCCCTCGCCTCAGAGCAGTCCGTTGCCCGTCATCCCCGCGCCCGTCAGCCACACCAGCGCGAGCAGTGTGTCGATCGCGCCGAGGACCACGGCGACCAGGGCCGGCACCGGGCGGGGACCCGCCCAGCTGCGGCCCATGGCCAACCAGCCGCAGACGATCGCCGCGGGGCCGAGAACGATCCCCAGCGCGAAGAATCCGGCGACCGCGCAGACCAGGCCGACAATGCCGAGCGTCGCGCTGTCCGGCCCGGTCCGTGACCACGTCCGGCCACGTGAGCGGGGGTGCCTGCGCGTTCCGTGTCCGAAGCCCGCCATCATCAACTCCCTTGATCCTGGGGCTGCTTCGATGGTCCGGGTACCCCTCTGACGCCGGTTATGCAGTGACCGGAAACAGGCGCGGGCGCGCTGTCCCCCCTCCGGCAGCGCGCCGCGGCCTCGACCGCCCTCCCCTCCGGAGGACTTGACCCACTGTGACCTGCGGCGCGCGCCCGAGGCGAGAGACCCTTGGTGTCGTCACCCCGATGAGGAATCCCTCCGACGTCCCGTCAGATGTGACCGACTCCGGCGCCCGACTCCGCGTTCTCGCCCCGCTTGGTGAGCAGCGCGACGAACACGGCGACCGCCGCGACCCCGGCCGCGACGAGCGACGCGAGGCTCATCCCGGAGATGAAGGTGTCGTGGGCGACGTCCGTGATCTTCGCGGCGATCCCCGGGGGCGTGCCCTTCGCCACCGGGGGCACACCCACCTGGACCGCCTCGGAGGCCCGGCCCAGCTGGTCCGGGGTGAGGGCGGGCAGGCCGGCGTCGGTCCAGTTGCCGGCCAGGTCGCTGTCGACCTTGGAGGCCATGACGGCACCGAGGACGGCCGTACCGAGGCTGCCGCCGATCTGCATGGCCGCCTGCTGGAGGCCGCCGGCGACTCCGGACAGCTCCATGGGGGCGTTGCCGACGATGACCTCGGTGGCGCCGACCATGACGGGGGCGAGGCCGAGGCCGAGCAGGGCGAACCAGACGGACATCGCCAGGCTGCCGGTCCCCTTCTCCAGGGTGGACATGCCGAACATGGCGACCGCCACGCAGAGCATGCCGCCGGCCAGCGGGATGCGCGGACCGACCTTGGTGATCATCGCGCCCGCGAGCGGGGAACCGACGATCATCATCCCGGTGAGCGGGAGCAGGTGCAGGCCGGCGTCGATCGGGCTCATGCCGTGCACGTTCTGGAGGTAGAACGTCACGAAGAAGAGGCCGCCCATGAAGGCGATGGCCATCATGACCATGAGGACGACACCGGCGGACAGCGGCACCGAACGGAACAGACCCAGCGGAATGAGCGGTTCCGCCACGAAGTTCTCCCAGACGGCGAAGCCCGCGAACAAGACCGCGGAGCCGCCGATGAACGCCCAGGTCAGGCCGTCTCCCCAGCCCCACTCCGGGGCCTTGATGAGGGCCCACACGAGGCAGAACATCGCGCCGGAGAGCAGCACGATGCCGAGGATGTCGAAGGAGCGGGGGGCGTTCTCGGCACGGTGGTCGAGCAGCATCACCGCGCCCAGTGCGACGGCGAGGACGCCGACGGGCACGTTGATGAAGAACACCGACTGCCAGTTGACGTGCTCGACGAGGACGCCGCCGAGGATCGGGCCGCCGGCGGTGGAGGCGCCGATGACCATGCCCCAGATGCCGATGGCCATGTTGAGCTTCTCGGCCGGGAAGGTGGCGCGGAGCAGACCGAGCGCGGCCGGCATGAGCAGGGCGCCGAACAGGCCCTGCAGGACGCGGAAGGCGACGACGAGCGCGATGCTGTCGGACAGGCCGATCGCGCCCGAGGCGGCGGCGAAGCCGACGACGCCTATCAGGAAGGTCTGGCGGTGGCCGAAGCGGTCACCGAGCTTGCCGGCGGTGATGAGGGAGACCGCGAGGGCGAGGAAGTAGGCGTTGGTGATCCACTGCACCTCGGCGAAGGTGGCGCCGAGGTCCTTGGCGATGGCCGGGTTGGCGATGGCCACGATCGTGCCGTCGAGGGCCACCATCATGACCCCGACGGCGACGGTGATGAGCGTGAACCACGGGTGGCCGCGCAGCCCCTTGGCCGGTGGCTGGTCCGACGGGGTGGAGGGCGACTCGTCCGCCGGTCCCGTCGTGTCGATGGTGGTCTGACTAGTCATGTGTTCGAGGCTAATGACAGCCGCTGACAGATGACAAACTGATTCACAAGTCGGCAACTGACACGTCACCCGCCCCTCGCCCGAAGGGCGGCCGGCGGAAGGAGAAGGGCGCATGGAGACCACCGCGCCGCGGCCGGGGCTGCGGGAGATGAAGAAGCGCCGCACCCGTGACGAGCTGCTGCGGGCGGCCGTCGGTCTGTTCACCTCGCAGGGGTACGAGCGGACGACCGTGGACGAGATCGCGCAGGCCGTGGACGTCTCGCAGCGCACCTTCTTCCGCTACTTCGCCGGCAAGGAGGAGGCCGCCCTCGCCCTGGAGGGCATCACGGTGGCGCGCTTCGTCGAGGGGGTGCGGGCCCGCCCGGCCCACGAGGCGCCGATGGAGGCCCTGCGGCAGGCGGTCCTGGAGGGCTGGAGCTCCCTCAGCGAGGCCGTCGAGTCGATCGTGCCCGTCGAGCTGTACCTGCGCATGTACCGGGTGATCGAGTCGACCCCGGTCCTGCTCGCCGCCCATCTGCGGCGCTCCGCGGAGACCGAGGAGGCGATCGCGCGGGTGCTCGCGGAACGGGAGGGGCTCGACGTGGACGCCGACCCCCGGCCGCGGCTGGCGGTGGCCCTCTTCGGCGCGGTGATGCGGGTGACGGAACGGCAGTGGGCCGCGGGCGGGGACTCCGGCCTGGAGGGGATGCGCGATCTCACGTCCCGGTACCTCGACCAGGTGGGGCCGGCCCTGCTGGGCGGCTGGCGCGCCGGATCGTGAGGCACGGCCCGCCGGTGCGCGGGGGCGGTCCGCCGCCGATGCGCGCCGTCGCGCGAGGACCCCGCCCGACCGGCGAAGGACACAGAGCCTGAGGGGTCGCGTGCCCCGTCGACACCCCGGGCAAAACGTGATCCGCGTCACTCATGTCGCCCGAGACCTTCTCGTTCTCCTAGTGTGTCCTCCCAGTGACTTCCTTCCACACCTCCCCACAACTGACGGCATGGCGCGCGCTGCTCGCACTGGCCGTGGTGTTCGTGATGCTGGCGACCACCGGCTGGACCGCCGTGCACCGGCACGGGGGAACCCCCGCACTCAAGGCCTCGCTCACCGCATGGGAGCACGGCCGGGTCGCCGGGCGCCGGCTGCCCGACCCGCAGGCGGCCCCGGACCGGCTCTCGGCGTTCTTCGCCTCGCTGACCGCAGGCCAGCGCGCCGGGCTCGCCGAGCGCTACCCCCTCGCCGTCGGCAACATGAACGGCGCCCCCGCCGGGCTGCGCTACCGCGCCAACCGCATCGCGCTCCAGGAGCAGATCGGGGTGGAGCGGGCCCGGATGCGGGACACGCGGCTCTCGCCCGCCGGGCAGTACGAGGCCGGGCGGCGCATGCACCGCTTCGAGTCGATGACCGACGCCGACCGCCAGATCCTCGCCTTCGACCCGGAGGGCACCGGCCGGGTCGCCGAGGTGTTCGGCGACCTCGACCGCGCCGAACGCATCTCCGTCGTCGTCCCCGGCGTGGACACGGCGCTGCTCACCTTCCAGCGCACCAACCGCAGGTACTCGGCGCCCGTCGGCATGGCCGAGGCGCTGTACGCGGCCGAGCGCGAGGTGCGCCCCACGACGCGGACGGCCGTCATCGCCTGGGCCGACTACACCTCGCCGGCCGGGCTCGGCATCGACTCGGCCACCGCGATGCGCGCCGAGCGCGGCGCCGTACGGCTGGACGCCCTGGTGCGCGGGCTGCCCGGCAGCTCCCCCGTCTCCCTGTTCTGCCACAGCTACGGCTCCGTGGTGTGCGGGGTCGCCGCGCGCACCCTGCCGGGCCGGGTGGCCGACATCGCCGTCGCCGGCAGCCCCGGGATGCGGGTGGAGAACGCCGCACAGCTGGACACCGACGCCCGGGTGTGGGCGATGCGGGACTCCGACGACTGGGTGCAGGACGTGCCCTACCTGGAACTCGGCGGTCTGGGGCACGGCGAGGATCCGGTGGCGGCCGGGTTCGGCGCGCGGGTGCTGTCGGCCCGCGAGGCCGAGGGTCACGGAGGCTACTTCGTGCCCGGCACGGACAGCCTGCGCAACTTCGCGGACATCGGCACCGGCGCCTACGACGCGGTGCGGTGCGCCGACGAGAACGACGCGTGCCGGGAGGATCTGTCCGGCACGACGACGGCCGGACGCGCGTAGAGACGCAGGAATTGCGGTGCGCGCGGGGAGGGGACGAAGGAGCGGGTGCCGCATACGATGAGCCGCATGGGTGACGTACTGGCCGGATTTCATGCCGCCTGGGAGTTCGAGTCCGACTCCGTCCTCATCCGCTACGAACGGGGTATCCGCACACCCAAGCTGTTCTCCGCGCTGGGCGAGCGCCGCATCCCGCTGGCGGCCGTCGAGGCGGTCACGCTCGAACCGGGGAAGCGCGGGACGGTGGTGCTGCGCATCACGCCGCGGTCCGGCGCCGATCCGCTGACCGAGGCCGCGGCGGGGCAGCTGAAGGAGCCTTCGGACCCGTACCGGCTGGTGCTGCCCGCCGAGCGGGACGCGCTCGCGGAGTACTACGCCGACGAGCTGCGCGCGGGGCTGACGGAGTCCGGGCCGGCCGAGAGGTTCCTGGTGGCCGCGCCGGAGGTGCCGCTGTCGTTCAAGGCGTACGACGCGAAGGCGTCCTTCGACGGGCGGACCGTGCGGTTCCGCTGGTTCTGGACGGGCGCCTCGTCCGCGAAGTGGAAGGCCGGCGACCAGAGTTTCGCCGCGTCCGAGCTGAGCGGGGTGGAGTGGCGCTCCCCCGAGGTCTTCGAGGGGTACCTGCGGCTGCTGCGTGCGGAGGACCCGCCGGCGCAGCCGGACCAGGACCCGGCCGCCGTGGTGTTCGGGCTGGGCTACGGCGCGGTGCACGAGTCGCTGCCGTTCGCGGCGGCCGTGCTGGCCGCGGTGCGCGAGCGCCGGCCCGGGGCCGCGGTGGCGGCCCCGGGCCCGCGCCGCGGCCCGGCGGACGTGGCCGAGCGGATCCGTCACCTCGGCGAACTCCACCGGGCCGGGCTGGTCACCGACGAGGAGTTCTCCGCGAAGAAGGCGGAGCTGCTCGCGGAGCTGTGACGGGCCTCCGTCAGGAGCGGGCCTCCGTCAGGAGCGGGCCTCCCGGCCGGCCGAGGTGAACGTCATGTCCGCGTACCGGTCGCCCGCGACCTTGCCCGCGATCGGCTCCAGGAGCGCCAGCTCGTCCGCGGTCAGTTCGAGGGCCGTCGCCCGGAGGTTCTCCTCCACCCGGCCCGCCTTCCGCGTCCCCGGGATCGGGATCACCGGCAGGCCGTGGACGCCGGCCCGGTGCTGGACCCAGGCCAGCGCTATCTGGGCCGGGGTGGCGTCGTGGGCCCGGGCGACCGCGCGGACCGGCTCCAGCAGGGCCGCGTTGGCCGCCGCGTTCTCGCCGGTGAAGCGGGGCTGCTGACGGCGGAAGTCGTCGGCGGTGAGGTCCTTGTCGGCGTCGGCGAAGGAGCCGGTGAGGAAGCCCCGGCCGAGCGGGGAGTACGGCACGAGCGCGACGCCCAGCTCACGGGCGGCCGGCACCACCCGGTCCTCGATGTCCCGGCTGAACAGGGACCACTCCGACTGCACGGCGGCGATCGGGTGCACGCCCTGCGCGGCCCGCAGCTCGTCGGCCGTGACCTCGCTCAGGCCCAGGTGCCTGACCTTGCCCTCGCTCACCAGCTCGGCCATCACGCCGACGGTGTCCTCGATCGGCACCCGCGGATCACGCCGGTGCATGTAGTAGAGGTCGATGACGTCGACGTCCAGGCGCTTCAGGCTGGCCTCGACGGCCCGGCGGACGTAGGGCGCGTCGTTGCGGACGACCCGGCGGGTCGGGTCGTCCGCGGGGATCGACAGGGCGAACTTGGTGGCGATGACGACCTCGTCGCGGTGCGCCCTGAAGAACGGGGCGAGGAACTCCTCGTTGGAGCCGGCGCCGTACGCGTCCGCGGTGTCGTACAGGGTGACGCCCAGCTCCAGGGCGCGGTCCAGGGCGGCCCGTGACTCCTTCGCGTCCGAGGGGCCGTAGGCGAAGCTCATGCCCATGCAGCCCAGGCCCTGGACGCCCACCCGGGGGCCCGCGTCGCCGAGTCGTGCCGTGGGGATCCTGCTGTCGGTCATCGGGTCCTCTCCGCTTCGTACGCCTGGGTGGCGTCCGAGTAGAACGTGATCTTCCGGTCGAGTACGGCGAGCGTGTCCTGGAGCTCGGCGATCCGCGCCCGCACGTCCCGGCGGGTCGCCTCCAGAAGCTCGAAGCGCTCGGTGAACGTGTGGTCGCCCTCGCGCACCAGTTCCGCGTACCGCACCATGTCGGCGACCGGCATGCCGGTGAGCCGGAGCTTCCCGACGAGGTCGAGCCAGTTCAGGTCGCGGTTGCTGTAGCGGCGCTGGCCGGTGTGGGAGCGGTCGACGTGCGGCATCAGGCCGATCCGCTCGTACCAGCGCAGGGTGTGCGCCGTCAGGCCGGTGAAGGCGACGACCTCGCTGATCGTGTAGCTGTCCCGGCCGTCCGGGCGCCGGGCGGCCCGGGGCGTGGCGGCGCAGCTGTCGGTCCTGGTACCCGTGGTCTCCATCACCGTCATGACCTCAAAACTAGGGCCTTGGAGCGCACTCGAAGCAAGCGAACCCGGTGAGAAATCGACAGGACGCGCCGGGGCGCGGTGGTTATCGTGCGGGGCATGGACTCCGTACGCCGCGCCCTTCCCGAGGACGCCCCGGAACTGCTTCGGCTGCGCCAGGTGATGATCGACTCGACGGCGTCCGCGCCCACCTCCGCCGGGTGGCACGCCGAGTCCCTGCCCACCGTGCGGGCCCGGCTCGCCGAGCCCGACGGGGACTTCGCCGCGTTCGTCGTCGACCACCCGGAGCGGCCGGGCGCGCTCGCCGCGCTGGTGGCCGGGACGATCGACTACCGGATCGGGCGGGCCGACAATCCGCACGGCGCGGTCGGCTACGTCTTCAGCGTCGCCACCGACCCGGACGCCCGGCGCCGGGGGTACGCCCGCGCGTGCATGGCGACGCTGCTGGAGTGGTTCCGGGAGCGGGACGCCGGCCACGTGCTGCTCAACGCGTCGCCCGCGGCCGAGCCGCTGTACGCGTCCCTGGGGTTCACCCGGGACACCGACCCCTCGATGCGGCTGTCGCTGTGAGCCGCTTAGTCTCGACGTCATGTCCTTGAAGAGCTTGGCGTCGATCGAGAACTGGCCGGTGGAGACCGCCGCGGCGGGTGTCGTCCGGGCCGACGGTACGGTCCTGGGCACACACGGCCCGGTCGGCCGGCGTTTCCCGCTGGCCTCCGTGACCAAGCCGCTGGCCGCGTACGCCGCCCTCGTCGCGTACGAGGAGGGGGCGATCGAGCTGGACGAGCCGGCCGGGCCGCCCGGGGCGACCGTCCGCCACCTCCTCGCGCACACCTCCGGGCTGGCCTTCGACGAGCACCGGGTGACCGCGCCGCCCGGGGACCGGCGGCTGTACTCCAACGCCGGCTTCGAGCAGCTCGGGGACCACATCGCCGAGGCGACGGACATCCCGTTCGCGGAGTACCTGCGGCAGGCGGTGCTGGAGCCGCTGGGGATGACCGCGACCTCGCTGGAGGGCTCGCCCGCGAAGGACGGCGTGTCGACGGTCGAGGACCTGCTGCGGTTCGCCGCCGAGGTGCAGGCGCCGCGGCTGCTGGACCCGCGGACGGTGGCGGCGGCGATGACCGTCCAATACCCCGGCACCAAGGGGGTGTTGCCGGGGTACGGCCACCAGAACCCCAACGACTGGGGACTCGGCTTCGAGATCCGGGACGCCAAGTCGCCGCACTGGACCGGTGGTTCGTCCTCACCGAGGACGTTCGGGCACTTCGGGCAGTCCGGCACGTTCCTGTGGGTCGATCCCGAAGTCCGGGCCGCCGCGGTGGCGTTGACGGACCGGGCGTTCGGACCGTGGGCGGTCCAGGCGTGGCCCGCGTTCACCGACGCGGTGCTCGGCGAGGTGCGGGGCTCCGGTCCCGGACGCTGACCCCCTCCGCTAACCTCCCTCTGCGGACAGCACCCACTGCGCGGATCTCGGGGGAGAGCAATGACAGGCGTTCAACCGGGCGGTCACTTCCGCCCGTTGGAGAGCGGTGACCCGACGTCGGTGGCGAGCTACCGGCTGGCGGCACGGCTCGGCGCGGGCGGCATGGGCACGGTGTACCTGTCGTACACGCCCGGCGGGCACCCGATCGCGCTCAAGACGATCCGTCCGGAACTGAGCGAGGACCCCGAGTTCCGCCGCCGGTTCCGCCAGGAGGTGCAGGCGGCGCAGCGCGTGCAGGGCCTCTACACCGCACCGGTCATCGACTACGACACCGAGGGCGACCGGCCCTGGCTGGCCACCGCCTACGTGGCCGGGCCGTCGCTGGCCTCGGCGGTCGGCGAGCACGGGCCGCTGCCGGCGGGCTCGGTTTTGCTGCTGCTCGCGGGGATGGCCGAGGCGCTGTCGGTGATCCACCGGGCGGGCATCGTCCACCGCGACCTCAAGCCGTCCAACGTGCTGCTCGCCTCGGACGGTCCGCGGGTCATCGACTTCGGCATCGCCCGCGCCGCCGACGCCACCGCGCTGACCGGTACCGGCGTCTCCATCGGCACCCCCGCGTTCATGTCGCCCGAGCAGGCCGCCGGCAAGAAGGTCACGGCCGCCTCGGACGTGTTCGCGCTCGGTCAGGTGGCCGTGTTCGCGGCGCGCGGCACCGGGGCGTACGGGGACGGGCCCTCGCACGCGGTGCTGTACCGGATCGTCCACGAGGAACCCGATCTCGACGGGCTCGCCGAGCAGCTCGGCTTCATCGCCCGCTGCCTGGCCAAGGACCCGGCCGAACGCCCTTCCCCCGCCGAGATCATCGCCCTGTGCCAGGAGGCGTCGCCGACGCCGCTGCGCCAGTCCGGCTCGTGGCTGCCGGAGGCCATCGCCGCGCAGATCACCCAGCGGGTGTCGGCGTCGGCCGCGCTGGCGTCGGCCCCGACCGCCGCCCCGGCCGCGCCCGTGCCCACGGCGCCGGTCACCCGGGCCGACCCGGCCACGCACACCCCGGCGTCCACGCCCGTGCACGCGGCCCCCACGACCGCCGCCCCGCAGGTGCCGGCGACGCCCTCGTTCGGCCCCGTCGTCCCGCTGCCCGGGCCGCAGGCCCCGTTCCCGCCGTCGTACGGCCCGCCGACCGCGCCGCGGCCGCCCTTCGCCCACCAGCAGCCCGCCTGGCGGCCGCTGCCGCTGCCGCCGAAGCGGAACCAGGCCGGCAAGTGGATCGCGATCGCCGCCGGGGTGGTGATGGGCCTGTTCTGGCTCGGCAGCTGCGCGTCGGCCCTCGGCGACCTCGGAGACTCGTCGGATTCCTACGGGGACAGCTCCGCCACCAGCGGCGGCACCAGCAGAGGCACCGGCAGCGGCACCGGCTCGGAGAGCACCCGGACACAGCCCGACCCCACTCCCGTCACCTACCGGGGCGTCAACATCCCCGAGAGCTACTCCGTGCGGTTCGCGGACTCGCCGCCGAAGCCGTTCGAGGCCCCCGACGGCAGCAGCCCCCGCTACGAGTCGGACAGCGACCTCTACTACTACGACGCCGGCGGCTGGGACAACGACCCCCTGCTGGGCAGCAGCGGCGAGAAGGTCGTCCTGCTGAACAACGCCCAGAAGGGCTCGCTGGCGACCTGCCGCGCCGAGACCCGGTACACCAAGGAGATCAAGCTCTCCCAGGTGTCCAAGGGATCGCAGATGTGCGTGCACAGCTCCTCCGGCCACATCGCCCTGGTCACCTTCAAGGGCAGCGCACCGGAGAACGACCCCAGCGACTACGTGTCGGTGGACATCACGGTGTGGCGCAACGCGGAGGACCCCGGCGCCGAGGAGTAGGCCCGCTCAGGCCTCCATCGCCCAGATCAGCACCTCGGCCGGGCCCGCCCCGGCCACCAGGTCCAGGTCCTTCTCGTCGGTGGCGCGCACCGCGTCCCCCGGTCCCAGCTCGTGCGGGCCGAGCCGGACGGCGCCGCCGACGACGTGGACGTGGACCAGCGGCGCGTCCGGCACGGCGGTCCGCTCCCCCGCCGCCAGCCGCCGTACGTGCAGCATCGCGCCCGCCTCCGGGACGGCGTACGGCGTGGCGTCGGCGATGCCGCGGACGAGGTCGTAGGCCGGCTCGCCGCCCGGCGCCGACGGGGCCAGCCACATCTGCACGAAGGTCAGCGGCCCGGTGCCGTCGTTGCGTTCGACGTGCCGCACCCCGGCCGCCGAGCTGAGCCGCTGCACGTCGCCGGGGCGCACCCGCGTCTCGTGCCCGGCCGAGTCGCGGTGGGTCAGCTCGCCCTCGACCACCCACGTCACGATCTCGGTGTGGCTGTGGGGGTGTTCGGCGAAGCCGGCGCCGGGCGCCAGACGCTCCTCGTTGCAGGCGATCAGGGCGCCGAAGCGGAGGTTGCCGGGGTCGTAGTGGGGGCCGAAGGAGAAGGCGTGCCGGGTCTCGATGCCGGCCGCCGGGTCCCCGCCGGGGTAGCGCTCGTCGGCGCGGCGTACGTCCATCACGCCGACCACGGTAGACCCGCCGCCGGCCGGGCGGTGACCGCACCCGTGACCCGCCCACGCACGCGCGGGTCCCGATGAGGCAGTCTTGTGCACGTGCCCGAACCCGAAATCCACGACAACCGAGCCGCAGCACCCGCAGCCCACACGCACCTCGCGACCCTGAAGCGGCTGGAGAAGTCCTCCGGGAGCCTCGCCGCCCAGGCCATCACGCGCATGGACGAGACGCTGCCGTGGTACCGGGCCATGCCCCCGGAGAACCGTTCCTGGATCGGGCTGGTGGCCCAGGCGGGCATCGCCGCGTTCACGGAGTGGTTCCGGCGTCCCGACGCCCCGCAGGCCATCTCCACCGACGTGTTCGGGACCGCGCCGCGCGAGCTGACCCGGGCCATCACGCTGCGTCAGACCGTCGAGATGGTGCGCACCACCATCGAGGTGATGGAGAGCGCGATCGACGAGGTCGCCGCCCCCGGCGACGAGAACGTGCTGCGCGAGGCGCTCCTGGTGTACGCCCGCGAGATCGCGTTCGCCACCGCCCAGGTCTACGCCCAGGCCGCCGAGGCGCGCGGCGCGTGGGACGCGCGGCTGGAGTCGCTCGTCGTGAACGCCGTGCTCAGCGGGGAGGCCGACGAGGGTGCCGTCAGCCGGGCCGCCGCCCTCGGCTGGAACGCGCCCGAGCACGTGTGCGTGGTCCTCGGAACGGCGCCGGACGGGGACTCCGAGCTGACGGTGGAGGCGATCCGGCGGGCTTCGCGACACGCCAAGCTCCAGGTGCTCACCGGGGTGCTCGGCTCCCGTCTCGTCGTCATCGCCGGCGGCAGCGACGATCCGATGGCCGTGGCCAAGTCCCTGATCGGGCCGTTCGCGGCGGGGCCGGTCGTCGCGGGCCCCGTGGTGCCCGACCTGCTGGCCGCGACCCGGTCCGCGCAGGCCGCCGCGGCGGGGCTCAAGGCGTGTTCCGCCTGGCAGGACGCGCCGCGCCCGGTGCTGGCGGACGATCTGCTGCCGGAACGCGCCATCGCCGGTGATCCCGGCGCGCGCGAGCAGTTGGTGGAGGAGATCTACAGACCGCTGGAGGAGGCGGGCTCGGCGCTCCTGGAGACGCTCGCCGTCTACCTGGAACAGGCGTCCAGTCTGGAGGGCGCGGCGAGGATGCTGTTCGTCCACCCCAACACCGTGCGCTACCGGCTTCGACGTGTGACTGACGTCACCGGCTGGTCACCGTCGGATGTACGCTCTGCGTTCACCTTGCGCATCGCGCTGATCCTGGGGCGTCTCGTCGACGGAGACCCCAAGAGCTAGCGTTTTGTCGGGGGCCCACAAAACCCCCTGCCGTTCTTCGTCCCTGTCCCCACGGGCGGCCGTGCCCGTCCCCAAGAGAGAGTGTGAGAGTGCTCGTACTCGTCGCTCCCGGCCAGGGCGCACAGACGCCCGGCTTCCTGACCCCCTGGCTCGAACTGCCCGGCGCCGCCGACCGTGTCGGCGCGTGGTCGGACGCCATCGGACTGGACCTCGCCCACTACGGCACCCAGGCCGACGCGGACCAGATCCGTGACACCGCCGTGGCGCAGCCGCTGCTGGTCGCGGCCGGAATCCTGTCGGCCGCGGCGCTCGGCGACGTGGCCCCCGGCGCGGTCGCGGGTCACAGCGTCGGCGAGATCACCGCCGCCACCTTCGCGGGCGTCCTCGACGACACCGCGGCGCTGACCCTCGTCCGCAAGCGGGGCCTGGCCATGGCCGAGGCCGCCGCGATCACCGCGACCGGCATGTCGGCGCTGCTCGGCGGCGACCCCGAGGTCTCCGTGGCGCACCTGGAGAAGCTGGGGCTGACCCCGGCGAACGTCAACGGCGCCGGCCAGATCGTCGCCGCGGGCACGCTGGAGCAGCTCGCCGTGCTGAACGAGGACAAGCCGGAGGGCGTCCGCAAGGTCGTTCCGCTGAAGGTCGCGGGCGCGTTCCACACGCACCACATGGCCCCCGCGGTCGAGACGCTGGCCGCCGCCGCCAAGGAGCTGTCCCCCGCCGACCCGAGGACCGCCTACGTCTCCAACAAGGACGGGCGCACGGTGGCCACCGGCGCCGAGGTCCTCGACCGGCTGGTCGGCCAGGTCGCCAACCCGGTCCGCTGGGACCTGTGCATGGATACCTTCCGGCAGCTCGGCGTGACGGCGCTGATCGAGGTGTGCCCCGGCGGTACGCTCACCGGTCTGGCCAAGCGCGCCCTGCCCGGCGTGAAGACGCTGGCGCTGAAGACCCCCGACGATCTCGACGCGGCCCGCGAGGTCATCGCCGAGCACAGTGCCTGACAAGGAGCCGACGAGCATGGCGAAGATCAAGCCCAGCAAGGGCGCCCCGTACGCGCGCATCCTCGGCGTGGGCGGCTACCGGCCCACCCGGGTGGTGCCCAACGAGGTGATCCTCGAGACGATCGACTCGTCCGACGAGTGGATCCGCTCGCGCTCCGGCATCGAGACGCGGCACTGGGCGAACGACGAGGAGACCGTCGCCGCCATGTCGGTCGAGGCGTCCGGCAAGGCGATCGCCGACGCCGGGATCACCGCCTCGCAGATCGGCGCCGTGGTCGTCTCGACCGTGTCGCACTTCAAGCAGACCCCGGCCGTGGCCACCGAGATCGCCGACAAGCTCGGCACGGACAAGGCCGCCGCCTTCGACATCTCGGCGGGCTGCGCGGGCTTCGGCTACGGCCTGACGCTCGCCAAGGGCATGATCGTCGAGGGCTCCGCCGAGTACGTCCTGGTCATCGGCGTGGAGCGGCTGTCCGACCTGACCGACCTGGAGGACCGGGCCACCGCCTTCCTGTTCGGTGACGGCGCGGGCGCGGTCGTGGTCGGCCCGTCGAAGGAGCCGGCGATCGGCCCGACGGTGTGGGGCTCCGAGGGCGACAAGTCGGAGACCATCAAGCAGACCGTGCCGTGGACGGACTACCGCGACGGCGAGGTCGCGAAGTTCCCGGCCATCACCCAGGAAGGCCAGGCGGTGTTCCGCTGGGCCGTGTTCGAGATGGCGAAGGTCGCCCAGCAGGCGCTGGACGCCGCCGGGATAAGCTCCGCCGACCTGGACGTCTTCATCCCGCACCAGGCCAACGAGCGGATCATCGACTCGATGGTGAAGACCCTCAAGCTGCCGGAGTCCGTCACGGTCGCGCGTGACGTGCGGACCACCGGAAACACCTCGGCCGCCTCGATCCCGCTCGCCATGGAGCGGCTCCTGGCGACCGGCGAGGCCAAGAGCGGCGACACCGCGCTCGTCATCGGATTCGGGGCGGGTCTCGTGTACGCCGCGACGGTCGTTACCCTCCCCTAGGCACTCCGTGCCGGATCATGCGGTCCGGAACGGAAGACACCCAATGCCACACCCTCTGGAACACCAACGAAGGAGCGCCGACATGGCCGCCACTCAGGAAGAGATCGTCGCCGGTCTCGCGGAGATCGTGAACGAGATCGCCGGTATCCCGGTCGAGGACGTCCAGCTGGACAAGTCCTTCACCGACGACCTGGACGTCGACTCGCTGTCCATGGTCGAGGTCGTCGTCGCCGCCGAGGAGCGCTTCGACGTCAAGATCCCCGACGAGGACGTCAAGGACCTCAAGACGGTCGGCGACGCGACGAACTACATCCTCAAGCACCAGGACTAGAGCCACTGCTGGGGCCGGATGATCCGGCCTGCCCCGCCACCCGGCGGTGGCGCCGCTGAATCCCGATCGTTGGAGAAAGAATTCCCGTGAGCCCGACCAATCGCACCGTGGTCGTCACCGGTATCGGCGCAACCACACCGCTGGGTGGCGACGCAGCCTCTACCTGGGAGGGTCTGGTCGCCGGCAAGTCCGGCGTCACGCCCCTGGAGCAGGACTGGGCGGCCGACCAGGCCGTCCGTATCGCGGCGCAGATCGCCGTGGAGCCCACCGAGGTCATCCCGCGGCCGCAGGCCCGCAAGCTGGACCGCTCGGCGCAGTTCGCGCTGATCGCGGCTCAGGAGGCCTGGAAGGACGCCGGTTTCGCGCCGAGGACGGCCGACGGGACGTCCGACGCCGCGTCGGGTGCCACCGTGGACCCGGACCGGCTCGGCGCGGTCATCGCCTCCGGCATCGGCGGTGTGACGACCCTGCTGGACCAGTACGACGTGCTGAAGGAGAAGGGCGTCCGCCGCGTCTCCCCGCACACCGTGCCCATGCTGATGCCGAACAGCCCGTCCGCCAACGTGGGTCTGCTCGTGGGCGCCCGCGCGGGTGTGCACACGCCGGTCTCGGCGTGCGCGTCGGGTGCCGAGGCCATCGGCTACGCCATCGAGATGATCCGTACGGGCCGCGCCGACGTCGTCGTCGCCGGCGGTACGGAGGCGGCGATCCACCCGCTGCCGATCGCCGCGTTCGGCAACATGATGGCGATGTCCAAGAACAACGACGACCCGCAGGGCGCCTCGCGTCCCTACGACACCGCGCGCGACGGCTTCGTGCTCGGTGAGGGCGCCGGTGTGATCGTCCTGGAGTCCGCCGAGCACGCCGCCAAGCGCGGGGCGCGGGTGTACGCCGAGGCGGTCGGCCAGGGCATCTCCGCCGACGCCCACGACATCGTGCAGCCGGAGCCGGAGGGCCGCGGCATCGCGCACGCCCTGCAGAACCTGCTGGACCGCACCGACCTCGACCCGGCGGAGATCGTGCACGTCAACGCGCACGCGACGTCGACGCCCGCCGGTGACGTGGCCGAACTGAAGGCGCTGCGCAAGGTGTTCGGCGACGACGCCGACCACATGGCGGTCTCGGCGACGAAGTCGATGACCGGTCACCTGCTCGGCGGCGCCGGCGGTGTGGAGTCGGTGGCGACGGTCCTCGCGCTGTACCACCGGGTGGCTCCGCCGACCATCAACGTCGAGAACCTCGACCCCGAGGCCGAGGCGAACGCGGACATCGTCCGCGGCGAGGCGCGCAAGCTGCCCGTGGAGGGCCGTATCGCCGCGCTGAACGACTCGTTCGGGTTCGGCGGGCACAACGTGGTGCTGGCGTTCCGGACGGTCTGAGAACCGCCTGTACGTGTGTGAAGGGGCCCCACCCGAGAGGTGGGGCCCCTTCTTCGCGTTCTTCGCGCTCGGTGCCCCGGCCCGGGGCGTCGCGTGTCACACGACCTGGTGGAGCCACCTCACCGGGGCGCCCTCGCCGGCGTAGCGGAACGGCTCCAGTTCGTCGTCCCAGGGCTTGCCCAGGAGCTTGGCGACCTCCGCCTCCAGGTCCGTCTCGCCGCGCTGGGAGCGGGTCAGGGCGGCGCGCAGGCGGTCCTCGGGGATGAGGATGTCACCGTGGATGCCGGTGACGGCGTGGAAGATGCCGAGGTCGGGGGTGCAGCTGTAGCGCTCGCCCTCGGCGGTGGCGCACGGCTCGGCGGTGACCTCGAAGCGCATCAGGTGCCAGCCGCGCAGGGCGGAGGCGAGCTTGGAGGCGGTGCCGGCCTCGCCCTGCCAGGAGAACTCCGAGCGCCAGGTGCCGGGCGCGGCGGGCTGCCGGATCCAGTCGAGGCTGACGCGTGTGCCGAGCACCCCGGCGACGGCCCACTCGACGTGCGGGCACAGCGCGCGCGGCGCGGAGTGCACGTACAGAACTCCACGTGTCGTCACCGGTACCTCCGGACAGAGCGGGACAGTCTTGCTGGCTGGCATGGCGGCTGTGGCGGCAGCCACGTTGATGGCGAGGCTACCGTGCGACGGCGCAAGGAGTGTGACGTACCGTCGGTCCCGGGCCGCCGAAAGGCCTCCATTCACCCGGCAGGACGCCTGTACGGGCCTGATCCGTTGCTTCCGGTCGGCTCGGGAACCCCCGGACGTTGTCATGGGTGGGCCGGCGGAACGTCCGGCCGGGGACCGGCCGGACGAGCGGGACGACCGAGGGGACACCGAAGGATGCGGAAGCGAAGCCACCGCTCGCGGGCCGTGGCCGCGGTGACGGCCGCGGTCGTGCTGGGCGCGGCCGGCTGCGACGCGCTGGGCGGGGACGGGCCGGGCGGGTCGGGTGCGCGGGAGCGGAAGGCGAGGCCCTCGGCGTCGCCGACCCCGGTGTGGGACACCAGCCCCGCCTCGCTGGCCGCCGTGGGCGACTCCATCACCCGTGGCTTCGACGCGTGCTCGGTGCTGACGGACTGCCCCGAGGTGTCCTGGGCGACCGGCGACAGCGGCGAGGTGAACAGTGTGGCCGTGCGGCTGCTGGGGGCGAAGGCGGCCACGCACAGCTGGAACTACGCGGTGACCGGGGCGCGGATGGCGGATCTGCCGGCGCAGATGGCGCGGGCGGCGGCACGCAGGCCCACACTGGTGACGGTGATGGCGGGGGCCAACGACGCCTGCCGGGTGACGGCGGAGGCGATGACGCCGGTGGCCGACTTCCGGGCGGGGTTCGAGGAGGCCCTGCGCACCCTGCGCCGGACCGCGCCGAAGGCGCAGGTGTACGTGGCGAGCGTGCCGGACCTGAAGCGGCTGTGGTCGCAGGGGCGGACGAACGTGCTGGGCAAGCAGGTGTGGAAGCTGGGGATCTGTCCGTCGATGCTGGGGGACGCGGACGCGCTGGACTCGGCGGCGAATCTGCGGCGGGAGACCGTGCGGCAGCGGGTGGAGGACTACAACACGGTGCTGGAGGAGGTCTGCGCCGAGGACGCGCGGTGCCGGTTCGACGGCGGCGCGGTGCACGCGTTCCGCTTCGGGACCGACCAGTTGAGCCACTGGGACTGGTTCCACCCGAGCACGAACGGGCAGGCCAGGCTGGCCGAGATCGCCTACCGTCGGATCACCGCTCGCGGCGCGTGACTTAGGGTTTCCCCCATGAGCGAACACTTCGGAACACTTTCCGACGGCACCCCCGTACACCGCTGGACCCTGGAGCGGGCGGGCGTCCGGGTGCGGGTCCTGTCCTACGGCGGGATCGTGCAGTCGGTGGAGGTCCCGGACCGGGAAGGGCGCGGTGCGGACGTGGTGCTGGGGTTCGCGGACCTGGACGGCTACGTCACGCATCCGGAGCCCTTTCTCGGCGCGCTGGTCGGGCGGTACGCGAACCGGATCGCCCGGGCCCGCTTCCCGTTGGGCGAGGTGACCTACGCCCTCGAGCCGAACGACGGGCCGAACTCGCTGCACGGTGGTGCGCACGGTTTCGACAAGCGGGTGTGGGACGTGGAGCCGGTCGAGCACGGGCTGCGGCTGAGCCGGGTCAGCCCGCACGGCGAGGAGGGCTTCCCGGGCCGGCTGGAGGTCACGGCCACCTACACGCTGGACGCGTCGGGGGCGCTGCGGCTGGTGTACGAGGCGGTCACGGACGAGCCGACGGTGGTGAACCTGACCAACCACAGCTACTTCAACCTGAGCGGCTCGGGCAGCGCGGGCGGGCACGAACTGCGGCTGGCCGCCTCCCGGTACACGCCGGTCGACGACGGCCTGATCCCCACCGGTGAGCAGGCGGACGTGGCGGACACCCGCTTCGACTTCCGTACGGCCCGCGCGGTCGGCGGGGGCCTCGACCACAACTTCGTGCTCGACAAGGGCGTCACGGACGGGCCGGTGGAGGTGGCCGAGCTGTACGACCCGGCGTCCGGCCGGGTGCTGACGGTGGCCACGACCGAGCCGGGCATCCAGGTGTACACCGCCGACCACCTGGGCGAGCCGTTCGGGCCCGGCGAGGGCGTCGCGCTGGAGACCCAGCACTTCCCGGACTCCCCGAACCGGCCGGAGTTCCCGAGCACCGAGCTGCGGCCGGGCGAGGTGTACCGGTCGGAGACGGTGTACGGGTTCTCGGCGCGGTAGGGGCACGGGTTCCCGGCCCGGCGGGCACGGCGTCGGGACGTGCATAGCCCCGGTCCAGGGGTCAGGTCCCGGACCGGGGCTGCTCTTGGGGCGCGGGGCCCGCGTCAGACGTTAATCGTCGCGGTGATCCTGCGGTCCGCGAGAGACCTACCCACCTGGATTTCGTACGAACCCTTCACAAAGGACCACCGCCGGGCGGCCTCGTCCCAGATCTCGAACGCGCGGCGCGGGAGGGTGACGACGGCCTCGGCACTCTCCCCCGGGCCGGCCTCGACGCCGGCGAAGCCGGCCAGCCAGCGGACCGGGCGGCCGGCGTCGGGTTCGGTGGGCGCGAGGTAGACCTGGACGACCTCGCGGCCCGCCCGTCCGCCGGTGTTGCGCAGGCGGACGGCGACGTTCGTGCCGTCCGTCTCGACCGAGTCGTACGTCCAGTCGGTGTAGCCGAGGCCGTGGCCGAAGGGGTAGGCCGGGGTGCGGCCTTCCTTCTCCCAGGCGCGGTAGCCGATGAAGACGCCCTCGTCGTAGGGGAGTTCACCGTCGGTCGGGACGACCCGGGTGACCGGGGCGTCGGCGAGGGAGCCCCAGGTGGTGGGCAGACGCCCGCCGGGCTCGTGGGCGCCGGTGAGGACGTCGGCGAGGGCGGCGCCGCCCTCCTGGCCGGGGAACCAGCTCAGCAGCACGGCGGCGACGTCCTCGCGCCACGGGAGTTCCACCGGGGAGCCGGAGTTGACGACCACGACGGTGTCCGGGTTGGCGGCGGCCACGGCCCGCACCAGGTCGTCCTGGCGGCCGGGCAGGCGCAGGTCGGTGCGGTCGAAGCCCTCGGACTCGACGCGTTCGGTGGTGGCGACGACGACCACGGCGGTGTCGGCGGCGCGGGCTGCCGCGACCGCCTCGGCGATCAGCGCTTCCGGGTCCCGCGCGGGCTCCTGGTGGGCGAGCGCGAAGGCGACGACCTTCAGCGGCAGGCGCTCGGGGAAGCGGACGACGTAGGTGAGGGAGACGTCGACCGTCTCCCCGGCGGTCAGTTCGGTCTCGGCGCGGGGCACCGGGGAGCCGAAGGCCGCCTCGAAGGGGTCGCTGACGTCGGCCGGCTCCTGGGTGTCGTCGAAGTACGTGGTGCCGGCGACGGTGAGGGTGAAGGCGCCGACGCCCTTGACGCCGAAGGTGTGCCGGCCGCTCGCGCGCGGGGTGAAGGTGCCGGTCAGCTCCACGGTGTGAAGGGTGTCGGAGGTGACGCCGTCCGGGAGGTCGTTGCCCATCCACTGGATCTGCCCGCTCGGGGCCGAGCCGGTGCCGAGGACGGTTCCGGCGGCGTCGCGGCAGACGGCCCGCAGCGTGAACCCCTTGTCGGCGAAGGCGAGTTCGGTGGTCGGGTCGGCGCCGACGGCGTAGCTGAGGGCGCCCTCGGGGAGGGCGGCGGTGAGGCCGTCGAGCGGGGAGACGACGCGGGCGGGGAAGACGGTGGCGGAGCCGCCGCCGAGGACGCGGGCGTCGCGGGCGGCGGCGCCGATGAGGGCGACGGTGCGGCCGGGCCGCAGGGGCAGCACGGCGCGCTCGTTGCGGACCAGGACGAAGGAGCGGCGGGCGAGTTCGCGGGCCAGGGACTCGCCGTGGACGGGCGCGGGCGGCACGGGGACGGCGGGTTCGACGTCCGCGAGGGCGCCCACGCGGGCGGCGAGGCGCAGGACGCGGCGTACGGCGTCGTCGACCTCGGGCTCGTCGAGGCGGCCGTCGCGCACCGCCCGGGCGAGGGCCTCGCCGTAGACGGTCGCGGGGCCGGGCATCGCCACGTCGAGGCCGCCGCGGAGGGCGCCGACGGTGTCACGGGCGGCCGTCCAGTCGGAGACGTTGAAGCCGTCGAAGCCCCATTCGCCGCGCAGGACCTCGTTCACGAGGTGGTGGTGTTCGGTCATCGTGGTGCCGTTGACCGTGTTGTAGGCGGTCATGACGCCCCACGGGCGGGCGTCGGCGACGATGGCCTCGAAGGGGGCCAGGTACAGCTCGCGCAGGGCGCGCTCGCCGACCAGGTTGTTCACGGTGAAGCGGTCGGTCTCGGCGTCGTTGGCGACGAAGTGCTTGACGGTGGTGCCGACGCCGCCTTCCTGCACGCCGGTCACGTACCCGCTCCCGATCCGTCCCGTCAGGTGGGGGTCCTCGCTGTAGGCCTCGAAGTGGCGGCCGCCGAGCGGGGAGCGGTGCAGGTTGACGGTCGGGGCGAGCAGGACGTGGACGCCCTTGCGGCGGGCCTCCTGGGCGAGGAGCACCCCGGCGCGGCGGGCGAGGCCGGGGTCCCAGGTGGCGGCGAGGGCGGTCGGGGACGGCAGCGCGACGGACGGGTCGTCGGCGGTCCAGCGCACGCCCCGGACACCGATCGGGCCGTCGGACATCACGAGGGACGCGAGGCCGATCTCGGGGAGGGCGGGCAGGGACCACATGTCCTGGCCGGCCAGCAGCCGGGTCTTCGCGTCCAGGTCGAGCTTGCCGAGGGCCGCCTCGACGGCCGCCTCGATGTCCGCCTCGATGTCCGCCATCGCGGGCCTCCTCGTTGAATTCCTGTGCGGTGCTGTGCGGTGTTGTTCCCCATCGTGCATCGACCGCCTGTGGAGCGGTAGGTTTCGAGACGCTGCCGTTACCTTCGCGGGCGGTGATGTCGTACGGTGACCGGCATGAACGCCAGGACGACCAGGAGTGAGGAGCGGCGCGCGGAGATCGTGCGGGCGGCCCTGGAGGTGATCGCCGAACGCGGTTACCGGGGCGCGAGCCTGGCGGCGGTGGCCGAGCGGGTCGGGCTGACCCAGCAGGGGCTGCTGCACCACTTCCCCACGAAGGACGCGCTGCTGGTCGCGGTGCTGGAGGAACGCGACCAGTGGGACGCGATGCCGCACACCCGGTGGCGGATCGACCTGCTGTGCTCGCTGGTCGAGTACAACGCGATGCGGCCCGGCGTCATCCAGACCTTCTCCGCCCTCCTCGGCGAGAGCGTCACCGAGGGGCATCCCGCGCGGGAGTACTTCACCGACCGGTACCGGCAGGTGCGGGCGAACACGGCGGCGGTCCTGCGCGCCGAGTACGGCGACCGCCTGCCCAACGGGCTCACCCCGGAGCGGACCGCTCCGCTGCTGGTGGCGGTGATGGACGGCCTCCAGTACCAGTGGCTCCTGGACCCGGAGGCGGTGGACATGCCGGGCGCCTTCCGCGACTTCCTGCGCCTGCTGGGCGAGGACGTGGACTGACGGCCGGTCCGGGCGGCCGCGGCTGAGGCTGCGGGGCTGCGGCTGCGGCTGCGGCTGCGGCGGTCAGTGCGGCGGCCGCGGCACGGCGGCGTCCGGCTCCTCGCGGTCGTCGTCGCCCGCGGTCTCCTCGCCCAGCAGGTCCCGCGCCATGAGCGTCGCGCCCGCCACCGCGCCCGGCATCAGGAACACCGCGACGAAGGGGACCAGGAACGCGACCGCGAGGGGCGTGCCGAAGCCCCAGACGAGGGTCCTGCGGGAGCGGAGCAGGGCCAGCCGGGACCGGGCGTCGACGGTCCGGCGCTGGAGGGCGACGGAGGTCAGTTCCTCGGTCAGGAAGAAGCCGGTGACGAAAAGGCCGATCACCGGCACGACGGTCTGGCCGAGGAACGGGACGAAGCCGAGCGCGAAGAGCAGCACGCCCCACAGCAGCGCGCGCAGCAGGACCCACAGGCTGTCGCGGGCCGAGATCCACAGCTCGCGCCAGAGCGGCAGTCCGGACACCGGGGCCGAGCCGTCGGGCGAGACGTCGCGGTCGACCCGCTCGGAGAGGCTCTCGTAGAAGGGCTGGCCGATCAGCAGCGTGACCGCGGTGAAGGTCACCACGGCGAGCAGCAGGCCGAGCGCGAACAGCACGGCCGTCAGGAACCCGCGGAACAGTCCGCCCCAGGGGCTCGACCAGTCGTCGGCGAAGGGGGTCGCCCAGCCCACGAAGTCCTCGCCCCACACGCCGAGCGCCACCAGCGCGCCCCCGTACAGGACGAGGGTGATCAGGCCGGGCACGAGCCCGAACCCGTACTGCTTCCCGTTCCGGGCCACCCAGCGGTGGCCCTTCAGGAGGTATCCGAATCCCGCCCCAAGATCGCGCATGGCCGGATTCTATCGGGGCGCGAGCATGACATCAGAGCCGCCGAGGATCGCGCGCACCGGTCCCGCGCCCGGCCGCCCCTACGCCGTCCGGGCTACCCACGACACCAAACACCTGCCCGCCGCCGTTGAGTCGAACGGGTAGACCTCGCCGTACCGATCGACGGAAGCACCCGGGAGCACCCGGAAGCACGGTTGACCACGGCACACGCGAGCAGCGGTCTGGTGGAGGAGAGCGGATGACCCAGGAGATCCATGGCACCGTCGCGGCGGGCTTCGAGACGGTACGGGACGAGTTCGTCGCGTTCGTGGCGACCGAACGGTCCGACTACGAGGGCCAGTTGTGCGTGTACGTGCACGGCCGGCGGGTCGTCGACCTGTGGGCCGGGGAGGACGCGGACGCCGACTCCCTCTACGGCGTGTTCTCGTCGTCCAAGGGTGCCGCCCATCTGGTGGTGGCGCTCCTGGTGCAGGAGGGGACGCTGGAGCTGGACCGCAAAGTCACCTACTACTGGCCCGAGTTCGCGTCCGAGGGCAAGGGCGCGCTGACCCTGCGCGACCTGCTCGCGCACCGGGCCGGGGTGGTCGGCACCGACTCCGGGTTCTCCCGGCAGGAACTGGCGGACGACCGGCAGATCGCCGAACGGCTCGCCGACCAGCGGCCGTTCTGGCGGCCGGGCACCGCGTTCGGCTACCACGCGCTGGTCATCGGGGCGCTCAGCGGCGAGGTCGTACGGCGGGCGACCGGCCGTACGCTCCAGGAGGTGTACGAGGAGCGGGTGCGGGCGCCGTACGGACTCGACCTCTTCCTGGGACTGCCAGGGGCGCACGAGCCGCGGTTCCGGTCGGCGCAGGCCATGGCGCCGGCCGAGGAGCAGCGGGCGCTGCCGGACGGGCCGCACACCCTTGCCGGCATCGCCTTCAACCGGCACGCCGCCGAGCCGACCGGCCTCGGGACGCTGCCGAACGATCCGCTCGTCCGGGCGAAGGGGCCGGCGTCCGTCGGCGGCGTCGCCTCCGCGCGCGGGCTGGCCGCGATGTACGCGGCGGCGATCAGCGAGGTCGGCGGGAAGGCGCCGCTGCTGAAGGAGGACACGGCGGCGGAGTTCGCGCAGTTCCACTCCGTGGGGTACGACCTGGTGGCGCGGGCGCACAGGTCGTACGGGCTGGGGTTCCAGGCGACCGCGGACACCTGGTATCCGGTGCTGGGGGCGGGGGCCTTCGGGCACAGCGGGGCGGCGGGCAGCCAGGGCTTCGCGGATCCGCGGAGCGGGATCGCCTACGGCTACACGCGGCGGCGGTTCGCGTTCCCGGGCGGGCCGGGGGCGGAGAACGAGAGGTTCGTCGCCGCGGTGCACGGGGCCGCGACGGCCCTGGGCTGAGGGGGCGGGGTGGGGGCGGTCCGCCCCGCCGCCCCTTCCCGTCCCGGACCGGGGGCCGCGCCCCGGCCCCCGGTCCTTCGTCCGCACACCGTCCGACCCGGTCGGGGGCGGAGCGGACGGTTACAGCTTGACGATCATCTTGCCCGTGTTGTCGCCCCGCAGTACTCCGAGGAACGCCTCCAGGTTGTTCTCGATGCCCTCGACGACCGTCTCGCGGTACTTCAGGGCGCCCGAGGCGACCCAGGGGCCGACCTCCTGGACGAACCGGGGCTGGAGGTCGTAGTGGTCGCCGACGAGGAAGCCCTCGATGCGGCCGCGGGTCTGGATGAGGCGGGCGAGGTTGCGCGGGCCGGGGGCGGGCTCGGTGTTGTTGTAGACCGAGATCATGCCGCAGACGGCGATGCGGCCGCCCTCGTTCAGGGAGCCGATCGCGGCCTCCAGGTGGTCGCCGCCGACGTTGTCGAAGTAGACGTCGATGCCGTCCGGGGCGGCCTCGCGCAGCTGCTCGCTCACGGAACCGTTCTTGTAGTTGAACGCCGCGTCGAAGCCGTACTCCTCGACCAGGAGCTTGACCTTGTCGTCGGAGCCGGCCGAGCCGATCACCCGCGAGGCGCCCTTGAGCTTGGCGATCTGGCCGACCTGGCTGCCGACCGCGCCGGCCGCACCGGAGACGAAGACCACGTCCCCCTCCTTGAGGGCGGCGGTGCGCAGCAGGCCGGCGTAGGCGGTGAGGCCGGTCATGCCGAGGACGCCCAGGTAGGTGGAGAGCGGGGCGGCCTCGGGGTCGACCTTGACGGCCTGCGCGGCGTTGAACGTGGCGTACTCGCGCCAGCCGCCGAAGTGCAGCACGTGGTCGCCCGCGGCGATGCCCTCGGCGTGCGAGACGACGACCTCGCCGACCGCGCCGCCCAGCATGGCCCTGCCCAGCTCGTAGGGGGCCGTGTAGGACTTGGCGGCGCTCATCCGGCCGCGCATGTACGGGTCGACGGAGAGGTAGGCGTTGCGGACGAGCACCTCGCCGGGGCCGGGCTGCCGGATCTCCGCCTCGGCCAGCTCGAAGTCCTCGGCCTTGGGCCAGCCGACGGGGCGGCTGAGCAGGCGCCATTCGCGGCTGACGGACGGGAGCGCGGGGGTGTCGGACATGGAGCCCTTCCTTGTGGGGTGGTGCGGCGTGCGCCGGAGCGGCGCGGGCGCTGCGGGCGCACACGACGCAAATACTTCAGTACCTGAAACAACCATGCGCCTGGATATTTCATGATGTCAAGTAAGCGGGTACCCTGGAAACCATGTCCACACCCCAGAAGACCCGTCGGCCCGACCCCCTGACCCTGGAGGTCGTCGAGTTGATCGGCGAGGTCGTGGCGCGGTTCCACCAGGACTACGAGGAGGCCGCCGCCGGGCACTCCCTCACCGGCGCGCAGGCCCGGCTGCTCAGCCTGCTCTCCCTGGAGCCGATGCCGATGCGGAAGCTGGCGGTGAAGCTGAAGTGCGAGCCGTCCAACGTGACGGGCATCGTCGACCGCCTGGAGGCCCGGGGCCTGGTGGAACGCCGGCCCGACCCGGCCGACCGCCGGGTGAAGCTGGCCGCGGCGACGGACGAGGGGCGCCGGACGGCCAAGCACCTGCGGGAAAACCTGCGGTTCGCCCGCGAGCCGCTCGCCGGACTGGCCGAGGAGGAGCGACTGGCGCTGCGGGGCCTGCTGCGCGGCATGCTGGGCACGGACGAGGCCGGGCCGGGGGCGGCCGGCTGACCGCTGCCGGCCGGGACGGCGTGGCCGGCCACTGCCCGTCCGGGGCGGGAGCGGCCGGCCGCCGCCCGGCCGGGACAGGGTGGTCCGCCGCCGCGTCGGCGTGCTCCGGACGGGAGGCGGGCTTCGCGGGATTTCCCCGCTCACCGTCCGCTTCGGGAGGCGGGGGTGGCCCCTTCGGCAGCCGGTGGGCCGGAGAGTGCCCGGACGGTCTCGGTGGCCAGGTCGCGCAGCCAGGCATGGGCGCGGTCGTCGTCGTAGCGCCGGTGCCACAGCAGGTACAGCGGGACGGCCGGCATCCGCACGGGCAGGGGCAGGGCGATCAGGCCGAGCCTCTCCCGGGCGTCGCGGGTGACCGCGTCGGGCAGGGTGAGCACCAGGTCGGTTTCGGGGGCGAGTTGCAGCGCGAAGGCGGCGGTGGGCCCGGCGGCGACGACGCGGCGTTCGTGCCCGAGGGCGGCCAGGGCGTCGTCGACCGGGTCGCGCAGGCGTCCGCGCCGCGACACGGTGAGGTGTTCGGCGGCCGCGTAGCGCTCGACGGTCAGCGGGCCTTCGGTGAGCGGGTGCCCGGGCCGGACGGCGACGACGAGCCGGTCGCGGCCGACGAGCCGGTGCCGGATGTCGGGGAGCGTCGGCCTGCTGGAGCTGGACTCGAGGTCCACCTCGCCCCGCCGTAGCTCGGGGGTGTCCGTGCCGGACTCGGCGGGCAGGCGCAGCTGGACGCCGGGGGCCCGGCGATGGACGGCGGCGATCAGGGCCGCCCCGCAGGCGGCGGTCAGGGCGTCGTGCCAGCGCACGGTGAACACCCGTTCCAGGGCCGCCAGGTCCAGTTCCTGTTGTGCGGACAGGAGGTGGTGGGCCTGCTGCACGAGCGCGTGGACCTGGGCGCGCAGGGCCAGCGCGCGGGGGGTGGGGACCATGCCGCGGCCGGTGCGGACCAGGATCTGGTCCCCGGTGGCCCTGCGGATGCGGCCCAGGGAGCGGCTCATCGCCGGCGGGGTGACGTGCAGGCGGGCCGCGGCACCGGCGACGCTGCCCTCTTCGAGCAGGGCGTCCAGCGCCGTGAGCAGGTTCAGATCCAATTGCATCCGAGTAACTCTACGAGTGAAAAGCATGCACTTGTTGTTAATCGGCGAGCGGCCTACGTTCGAGGTGCGGGAGCCGGACGAGCCGCCCCGCGATCCCCGACTCCAAGGATTCCGAAATGAGTTCAGCCATGCCCTTCGCCACCGACGGCACCCTCCTGTCCGAGGTGACGGCCGCGGTGGAGGCCGCCGGCCGCACGTTGCGCGACCGCTGCACGCCGTACGCCCGGGGCGTGAGCGCGAGCGAGATCGTCGACGAGATCCACGCCAACGACGCCGCGGCGCTGGCCGTGCTGCGGGAACCGCTGCTGAAGGCCCGGCCCGGATCGGGGTGGGCCGAGGACGAGCTGGAGGGCGGCCCGCTCCCGGCCGGGGAGTGGTGGGTCGTCGACCCCGTCGAGGGCAACATCAACCACGTCCACGCCATGTCGGAATGGGCCGTCACCGCGACCCTGGTCCGCGACGACCGGCCGGTGCTCACCGTCGTCCACCTGCCGCTGACCGGCGACACGTACACCGCTGTCGTCGGCGGCGGTGCCCGTCTCGACGGCCGCCCCCTGGAGGTGTCCGCCAAGACCGACCTGGGTGCCGCGCTCGTCGGCACCGGTCAGGCCAGGCCCGGCGAGGACGAGGCCACCCACCGGCGGATCGGCGAGTCGGTCACCGCCATGCTCGACGGCGCACTCGTCACGCGCGTGTCCGTTCCCGCCACGATGCAGCTCATCCACGTCGCCGCCGGACGCATGGACGCGTTCTGGCAGTTCTCCGACGTCCGCTCCGGCCTGGTCGCCGGTGCCCTGCTGGTCTCCGAGGCCGGCGGCGCCGTCACCGACCTGACGGGCGAGCCCTGGCGCGCGGGCAGCCGGGACTTCCTGGCCGCCGCCCCCGGCATCCACGCCGCCGCCCTCGACGTGCTGTCGCCGATCGCCTGACCGCGGGCCGAACGGCCCACGGCCCTCCGCCCCTCACCGCAAGGAGCAACACCCCATGACCAGCATCGGCATCCTCGGCGCCGGCCGCGTCGGCACCCGTCTCGCCGGCCGGCTCGCCGCGGCCGGACACCAGGTCGTCCTCGGCAGCCGGAGTCCGCAGGAGCGGACCGCGGCGCCCCCCGAAGACGTCGGCTCCCCCCGCATCTCCCACGCCGACCAGCAGACCGCCGCCCGCACCGCGGACGTCGTGATCAACGCGACGCCCGGCGACAGCTCCCTGGAACGCCTCGGCGGCCTGCGCGCCGAACTCGCCGGAAAGATCCTCGTCGACGTCTCCAACGCCACCCGCGACGCCGACGGTCTGCCCGGCGAGCTGTGTTATCCCGGCGGCAGCCTCGCCGAGCGACTGCAGGCCGCCCTCCCCGACACCCGGGTGGTCAAGACCCTCAACACCATGGTGTTCACGGTGATGACCGCCCCGGAGAGTCTGGCCACCCCGCCGACCGTCTTCGTCTCGGGCGACGACGCCCACGCGAAGCGGGCCGTCACGAGGCTCCTCGGCGACCTGGGCTGGCAACCCGCGTGGATCGAGGACCTCGGGGACATCGGCACGGCACGCGCCACCGAGGCGATGATCCTGGTGGTGCCCCATGTCCTGCGTCGGCACGGCTTCAGGCCCTTCGCCGTCTCCCTGACCCGCTGACCCCGCAGGACGCCACCCACCGGTCCGCACCGCGGAGCGGGGGCCGGCCCCGGCCCGGAAACGGGTGGGGCCAGGTGTGCTGTCCGGACAGCACGCCTAGGTGCACCACCACAGGAAACGGTTGCAGGTTTCCGACGGTGACGGTGACGGTGCCGGCTCCGGGGCGGAGGTGGTCGGGCCGGCCGTGGGGGTGCCGGGACCGGAGTCCGCCGGGGTGGAGGCCGCGGGGGGCGTGCCGGGGGCGGGTGCCGTCCGGGGATCCTGCTCCTCGTCGCCCTGCGGCGTCTCCGACTCGTCGGGCGATGCCGACGGTGACGCCGAGGCGGAGGCCGAAGCGGAGGCCGAGGCGGACGGGTCGGCGGACGGGGAGGCCGACGCCTCGCCGCTTCCCTCCGCGTCGCCGACGGGCTCGACCGTGGTGCCCGGCGACTCCTCGGACTCGATCCGCGCGGACTCCCCGCCCGCCGCCGCCGGGTTCGAGGAGGAGCCGAACCCCGGTGCGTCGATGCCGAGTTCGGCCAGGCTCAGGCCGCCCGCGGCGAGCAGGAAACCGGCCGTGACGAGGAGCGTGCGGCGACGGCGACGGCGGTGCGCGGCGGCCTTGCGATCGCGACGGCTCGCCTCGCCCTCGGCGGGGCCCTCACCGGCCGGCCCGCGTTCCCTGCCGCCCCGGCCGCGGCTCTGCTCACGGCGGCGGCGGGCGCGTCCGGCGGCGGGGGTCGCGGAATCGCCCTCGGCGTCGGGCCCGGCCCCGGACTCGGGCCCGGTCTCGGGCGCCTCGGCGGCCTCGGGGGCACCTCGGTCCGCACCGGGGTCGCGTTCCTCCCGTGCGGGCTCCTGAGCGGCGTACGGCGGCGTGTACGGCTCCGGCTCGTACGTCTCCTGCTGGTGCGCGGGCAGCCGGTCGGCAGGGGTGCCGCATCCCGGGCAGGCGAGGGCGCCGTTGAGGTGCCGACGGCACGGGTGGCAGTAATCCATGACGCGGGAAGACTAAGTTCCCGGCGCGTGACGTTCCTAGGGCCGCCTGTGAAGGTTGTGTGGGAAACCGACCGTTCCGGTGCGGCTACCTTGAGCTATCACCCTCGACCGGCCGGAGCCGCCCGCCGCGCCCCGTATCGAAAGTCCCGCCCGAAACTGTCGAAACCTCTCTGCGTCCACCCCATTGACACCCCCCTCGCCGCGTCCTTACTGTCACGCCAGCATTTCGAACGTGTGACGAAATCTCGAACAGCTGAAGGGCAACTTCCGTGCGCATCACCGGAATCAGCACCCACGTGGTGGGGACGCCTTGGCGCAACCTGACCTACGTCCAGGTGCACACCGACGAGGGCATCACGGGTGTGGGTGAGACCCGCATGCTGGGCCACACCGACGCGCTGCTCGGTTACCTGAAAGAGGCCGAGGTCAACCACATTCTCGGCTCCGACCCGTTCGCTGTCGAGGACCTCGTGCGCCGCATGAAGTACGGCGACTACGGCCGGGCGGGCGAGATCGTGATGTCCGGTATCGCCGTCGTCGAGATGGCGTGCTGGGACATCAAGGGCAAGGCCCTCGGCGTCCCCGTCTGGCAGCTGCTCGGCGGCAAGGTCACCGACAAGGTCAAGGCGTACGCCAACGGCTGGTACACCACCGAGCGCACGCCGGAGGCGTACCACAAGGCCGCCCAGGGGGTCATGGAGCGCGGGTACAAGGCGCTGAAGATCGACCCCTTCGGCACCGGGCACTTCGAGCTGGACCACGAGCAGACCCTGTACGCCGTCTCCCTCATCGAGGCCGTGCGCGACGCCATCGGGCCGGACGCGGAGCTGATGCTGGAGATGCACGGCAGGTTCTCGCCGTCGACCGCGGTCCGGCTGGCGAACGAGCTGGCGCCCTTCAAGCCGGCCTGGCTGGAGGAGCCGGTCCCGCCGGAGAACCTCAAGGCGCTGGAGAAGGTCGCCGCCAAGGTGGACATCCCCATGGCCACCGGTGAGCGCATCCACGACCGGATCGAGTTCCGCGAGCTGTTCGAGAGCCAGGCGGTCGACATCATCCAGCCGGACGTCGGCCACATCGGTGGCATCTGGGAGACGCGCAAGCTCGCCGCGACCGCCGAGACGCACTACATGCTGGTCGCCCCGCACAACGTGGGCGGGCCGGTGCTGACCGCGGCCTCCCTCCAGGTCGGGTTCAGCTCCCCGAACTTCAAGATCCTCGAGCACTTCAACGACTTCGCGGACTCGGAGATCAAGAAGGTCGTCAAGGGGGCCCCGCAGGTCGTCGACGGTTACTTCCACCTCTCCGACGCCCCCGGTCTCGGGGTCGAGCTGGACGTGGACGCCGCCGCCGAGTTCCCCCAGCAGCAGGCCCGCTTCGACCTGTGGGCCGACGGCTGGGAGCAGCGCAAGCCGAAGGGCACCGGGCAGTGAGCACCGCCGTCGTCGTCGAGGCGCCCGGCGAGCACCGGCTCACCGCGCACACGCCCCGCCGGCCGGAGCCCGGTGAGGCGCTGGTGCGGGTGCACGCCGTGGGCATCTGCGGCAGCGACCGCGAGGTGTACCAGGGCAACCGGCCCGAGGGGTACGTCCGTTACCCGCTCACGCCCGGCCACGAGTGGTCCGGGACGGTCGAGGCGGTGGGCGCCGGGGTGCCGGTCTCGCTCGTCGGCCGCAAGGTGGTCGGAGAGGGCTTCCGCAACTGCCAGGTGTGCGACCGTTGCCACGCGGGTGAGACGACGCTGTGCTCGGACGGGTACGAGGAGACCGGTTTCACCCAGCCGGGCGCGATGGCGGCCACGCTGACCCTGCCGGCCCGGCTGCTGCACGTGCTGGCTCAGGACGCCGACCTCACGGCGGCGGCCCTGCTGGAGCCGGCCGCCTGCATCGCGGCCGCCGCGATCAAGGCGCACGCCCTGCCGGGCGAGCGGGTCGCCGTGGTCGGCACCGGGACGCTGGGCATGTTCGCCGTGCAGTTCCTGCGGGCGGGCTCGCCGGCCGAGCTGCTGGTGGTCGGCACCCGGGGCGACCGGGAGGCGCTGTCCCGGCGGTTCGGCGCCACCGACTTCCGCACCAGGGACCAGGACCTGCCGGACGACTTCGACGTGGTGATCGAGACCGCCGGGTCCGCCTCGGCCGCCCGCACCGCCGCCTCCCTGCTGAGGCGCGGCGGCCGGCTGGTCCTGACGGGCATCCCCGGTCCGGGCGCCGACGGCCTGGACCCGACGGACCTGGTCGTGCGGCAGCTGGAGGTGCACACCGTCTTCGGAGCGCCGCCCGACGCCTGGTCGCACACGGTGCGGGTGTTCGGGGCCGGCCTGCTCGATCCGCTGCCGCTGGTCACCCACGAGCTGCCGCTCGCCGAGTTCTCCGAGGCGATCAGGCTGGTCGGCTCCGGCGATCCGAAGGTGGGCAAGGTGCTGCTCCGCCCCTAGCGTCTGCCGTTCGGACCCGGCCGGGCCCGCAAACCCGGCCCGAACGAAAGACCCCAGCCGTACGCCGGTGCGGGGCGACCTGACGGCCTTCGCACCGGCGTACACCCCCGTCCCCCACGCCTTGAGCCGCGAACCTCGTCCGACATACCGAACACGAAGGACAGCTTGTGACGACCGACGCTTCCGCTACGGCCGCCCGTCGACCCGGTGAGCAGGTGCTCACCGCGCTCGGACTGGGCGCGCCCGCCCCGGACCCCGCCGACACCTCCACCCACTCCTTCCCGGGCGGCGGCCGCTGGCGCACCGAGATCCCCTCGTGCGAGGGTCCCGAAGCACTGGGCGTCGTCCTGAAGGAGGCCTCGCGGCTCGACGTGCCGATCCACCGGATCAGCCAGGGCAGCGGCGCGTGGATGCTGACCGACGCCGAGATCACCGAGATGGTCGACGCGACGAACGAGCGCGACATCGAACTGTGCCTGTTCACGGGGCCGCGCGGCACGTGGGACATCGGGGGCTCGACGCGTACCGACTCGCGCGGCGGGGGCCTGCGGGCCCGCGGCCACGACGCGGTCGCCGGATGCGTCGAAGACGCCGTGCGGGCGACGGAGTTGGGCGTCAAGTGCCTCCTCGTCGCCGACGAGGGCGTGCTGTGGACGCTGCACCGGGCGCGGGCGGCCGGCCTCATCCCGGCCGACACCACGCTCAAGGTCTCGGCGCTGATCGGCCCCGTCAACCCGGCCGCCTACGCGGTCTACGAGCGGCTGGGCGCCGACTCGGTCAACGTGCCCAGCGACCTGACGCTCGATCACCTCACCGAGATCCGGCGGGTGTCCGGCGCTCCCATGGACATGTACATCGAGGCCCCCGACGATCTCGGCGGGTACGTCCGGATGTACGAGGTCGCCGAGCTGATCCGGCGCGGCGCACCGCTGTACCTGAAGTTCGGCCTCTCCAAGGCCCCCGCCATCTATCCGTACGGCCACCACCTGCGCGAGGTGACGCTGTCCACGGCCCGTGAGCGGGTGCGGCGCGGCCGGCTGGCCCTCGACCTGCTGGCGCGGCACGGGGCGGACGGGGACATGGCCCCGCTCGGCTCCCGGCTGCCCGGCGAACTCAACAGGTTCGACATCCAGTCATAACGTTACGGAAACCCTGCTTCACAGAAGACGACACAGGCGCGCAGAATCCCACACACCTCTCCTCGGTCTTCGGAGAACCTGCCGGGAGCGCCGTCGCACCGCGAGACCGACCGAACCCTGCACACACATCAAGGATGATGATCATGGGTAACCGCAGAGCCGCACTCGCCGCCATCGCCGGCGCCGCCTCCCTCGCCCTGACCCTGTCCGCCTGCGGCCAGAGCGGCGAGGGCGGCAGCGAGGAGAACAAGAGCGGCGACGCCAAGGGCGGCACGATCGGCATCGCGATGCCGACCAAGTCCTCCGAGCGCTGGATCTCCGACGGCAAGAACGTGGAGAAGGACCTCCAGGCCAAGGGCTACAAGACCAAGCTGGTCTACGGCGAGGACAAGCCCGACCAGCAGGTCTCGCAGATCGAGAACCTCATCGCGCAGGGCGTCAAGGCGCTGATCGTCGCGGCGATCGACAACAAGTCGCTCGACAACGTGCTCCAGCAGGCCAAGGACGCGGACATCCCGGTCATCTCCTACGACCGCCTGATCCTCGGCAGCGAGAACGTCGACTACTACGCCTCCTTCGACAACTCCAAGGTCGGCGAGCTGCAGGCGAACTACATCGTCGAGAAGCTCGGCCTGAAGAGCGGCAAGGGCCCCTTCAACATCGAGCTGTTCGCCGGCTCCAACGACGACAACAACACCAAGTACTTCTTCAACGGCGCGATGAGCGTGCTCCAGCCGTACATCGACAGCAAGAAGCTCGTGGTGCGGTCGGGCCAGACCCAGCTCACCCAGGTGACCACCCTGCGCTGGGACGGCGCCACCGCCCAGCGCCGCATGGACGACATCCTGACCAAGTCGTACAAGACCGAGAAGGTCGACGCGGTCCTGTCGCCGTACGACGGCATCTCCATCGGCATCCTGTCGGCGCTGAAGTCGGACAACTACGGCTCCGCGAGCAAGCCGCTGCCGGTCCTCACCGGCCAGGACGCCGAGCTGGCCTCGGTGAAGTCGATCATCGCCGGCGAGCAGACGCAGACCGTCTACAAGGACCTGCGCGAGCTGGCCAAGGTCGCCTCCAACATGGTCGACGCGGTCCTGAACGACAAGGAGCCCGAGGTCAACGACACCAAGACCTACAACAACGGCGCCAAGGTCGTCCCGGCCTACCTGCTGGAGCCGGTCAGCGTGGACAAGGCCAACTACCAGAAGGTCCTGGTCGACGGCGGCTACTACACGGCCGACCAGCTCAAGTAGGCCCCGCCCCCTAAGGATTGGAAGGCACGACCATGGCGGGACCCGTCCTGGAAATGCGCTCGATCGTCAAGACCTTTCCCGGTGTCAAGGCGCTGTCGGACGTCTCACTGACCGTCCGTCAGGGCGAGGTCCACGCCATCTGCGGGGAGAACGGCGCCGGCAAGTCCACCTTGATGAAGGTGCTCTCCGGCGTCCATCCGCACGGAAGTTACGAGGGCGAGATCCTCTTCGAAGGAGAGGTCTGCCACTTCAAGGACATCAGGGCGAGCGAGCAGCACGGCATCGTGATCATCCACCAGGAGCTGGCGCTGGTGCCGTTCCTGTCGCTGGCGGAGAACATCTTCCTCGGCAACGAGCACGCCAAGCGCGGGCTGATCGACTGGAACCAGACCCTGCGGCACGCCTCCGAGCTGCTGCGCCGGGTCGGTCTGAACGATCACCCCGAGACCCGCGTCGCCGACATCGGCGTGGGCAAGCAACAGCTGGTGGAGATCGCGAAGGCGCTGTCGAAGGAGGTGAAGCTGCTCATCCTCGACGAGCCGACCGCGGCTCTCAACGACGAGGACAGCGGCAAACTCCTCGACCTGATCCTGGAGTTGAAGAATCAGGGCATCACCTCGATCATCATCTCCCACAAGCTGAACGAGATCCGCAAGGTCGCCGACTCGGTGACGATCATCCGCGACGGGCGGTCCATCGAGACCCTCGACGTGAAGGCCGCGGACACCACCGAGGACCGGATCATCTCCGGGATGGTGGGCCGCGACCTGGACCACCGCTTCCCCGAGCGGACCCCGCACGAGGCCGAGCAGGGCGCGGCCCCGGCCCTGGAGATCCGCAACTGGACCGTGCACCACCCGATCGACCAGCAGCGCAAGGTGGTCGACGACGTGTCGATCCACGTGCGGCGCGGGGAGATCGTCGGCATCGCGGGCCTGATGGGCGCCGGCCGCACCGAACTCGCGATGAGCGTCTTCGGGCGGACGTACGGCCGGCACGCCGCCGGCACGGTCCTCAAGGACGGCGAGGAGATCCGCACCAAGACCGTCCCCGAGGCGGTCAAGCACGGGATCGCGTACGTCACCGAGGACCGCAAGCACTACGGCCTCAACCTCATCGACACCATCAACCGCAACATCTCGCTCAGCGCGCTGGGCAAGGTCGCCAAGCGCGGTGTGGTCGACGAGCACGAGGAGCGGCAGGTCGCCGAGCGGTACCGCAAGTCCATGAACATCAAGGCGCCGACCGTCTTCGAGCCGGTGGGCAAGCTGTCGGGCGGCAACCAGCAGAAGGTCGTCCTCAGCAAGTGGATCTTCGCGGGTCCCGACGTGCTGATCCTGGACGAGCCCACGCGCGGCATCGACGTGGGCGCCAAGTACGAGATCTACACGGTCATCGACAAGCTGGCCGCCGAGGGCAAGGCGGTCGTCTTCATCTCCTCCGAGCTGCCGGAGCTGCTCGGCATGTGCGACCGCATCTACACGATGGCCGCGGGGCGGCTGACGGGTGAGTTCCCGCGGGCCGAGGCTACGCAGGAATCGCTGATGCGTCAGATGACGAAGGACAAAGAGGTAACCCGATGAGCACGGATGTGACCGCCAAGAGCCCGGCCCCCGCGCCGCCCGGCAAGAGCGGGGGCGCGGCGGGCGGGGGCCTGCTCCAGCTGGTGCTGGACGGCATGCGCCGCAACATGCGGCAGTACGGCATGCTGATCGCCCTCGGCCTGATCGTGGCGCTGTTCGCGGTGTGGACCGACGGCGACCTGCTGCTGCCGCGCAACGTCTCCAACCTGGTGCTGCAGAACAGCTACATCCTGATCCTCGCGATCGGCATGATGCTCGTCATCATCGCGGGCCACATCGACCTGTCGGTCGGCTCGCTGACCGCGTTCGTCGGCGCCTTCGCGGCCGTACTGACGGTGCAGCACGACGTCTCCTGGCCCGTCGCCGTGGTGCTGTGCCTGGTCGTGGGCGCCGTGGCGGGCTCGGTCCAGGGCTTCTTCATCGCCTACCTCGGCATACCGTCGTTCATCGTCACCCTCGCCGGGATGCTGACCTTCCGCGGTGTCACGGAGATCCTGCTGGAGGGGCAGACCCTCGGCCCGTTCCCGCAGGGTCTGCAGAAGATCGGCAACGGGTTCCTGCCGGAGACCGGCCCCGAGACCAACTACCACAACCTCACCCTGCTGCTGGGCATCGTCCTGATCGCGTTCGTGGTCCTCCAGGAGATCCGGGACCGCAAGCGCCAGCAGGAGTTCTCGCTGGAGATCCTGCCGCGCAACATCTTCCTGCTGAAGCTCGTCGCGATCGTCTCCGCGCTGCTCGTCGTGACCCTGCTGCTCGCCAGCTACAAGGGCGCGCCGATCGTGCTGATCATCCTGGGCCTGCTGGTGGTCGGCTACGGCTACGTGATGCGCAACTCGATCTTCGGCCGGCACATCTACGCGATCGGCGGCAACCTGCCGGCCGCGAAGCTGTCCGGCGTCAAGGACAAGAAGGTCACCTTCTACGTCTTCCTGAACATGGGCGTGCTCGCGGCCCTGGCGGGTCTGGTGGTCGCCGCCCGCCTCAACGCGGCCTCTCCGAAGGCGGGCCTGAACTACGAACTCGAGGCCATCGCCTCGGCGTTCATCGGTGGCGCGTCCATGAGCGGCGGTGTCGGAACCGTCCTCGGCGCGATCATCGGCGGTCTCGTCCTCGGCGTGCTGAACAACGGCATGAACCTCCTGAGCGTCGGCACCGACTGGCAACAGGTCATCAAGGGCCTCGCCCTGCTGGCCGCGGTCGGGTTCGACGTGTGGAACAAGCGCAAGTCCGGTTCGTAAGTCAGTTTCGGGCCCCGTCGGAGCAGCCGGCGGGGCCCGCCCTTATCAAGGGAGCCGCACATGGAACTGAACCGACGCACGGTCATCGCGGGAGCCGCGGCCGCGGGCATCGCCGCGAGCACACTCGGCGGAACGGCACACGCCACCGGCGGCAGGACGCCGGTGCGGAAGCCGTTCGGCACGCTCGCCGACGGCACCAAGGTGCACAGCTGGTCCCTGTCCAACGGCGGCACGCGCCTGAAGGTCCTCTCCTACGGCGGCATCGTCCAGTCGCTGGAGATCCCCGACCGGCACGGCCGCCACGCGAACGTCTCCCTCGGCTTCGACAACATCGAGGACTACGTCGCCAAGTCGCCGTACTTCGGCGCGCTGATCGGCCGCTTCGGCAACCGGATCGGCAAGGGCCGGTTCACACTGGACGGCAAGCCCTACCAGATCGACGTCAACGACGGCGAGAACACCCTGCACGGCGGCTCCCAGGGCTTCGACAAGCGGGTGTGGGACGTCGAGCCGTTCACCAAGGGCTCGGACGTCGGCCTGCACCTGTACTACACGAGCGTCGACGGGGAGATGGGCTACCCCGGCACGCTCCGGGTGAAGGTCACCTACACCCTCACCCGGCACGGCGACTGGCGCATCGACTACGAGGCCACCACCGACAAGGCCACCGTCGTCAACCTGACCAGCCACGTCTACTGGAACCTCGCCGGCGAGGACAGCGGCTCGATCTACGACCACGAGCTGAAGATCGCCGGCTCCCGCTACACGCCCGTCGACTCGGGGCTGATCCCCACCGGCGAGCTGGCGAGGGTGGCCGGCACCCCCTTCGACTTCCGCCGCGCCAAGGCCGTGGGCGAGGACATCCGCGTCGCCCACCAGCAGCTGCTGTACGGCCAGGGCTTCGACCACAACTGGGTCCTCGACAAGGGGATCACGGCCGCTCCCGTGCCGGTGGCCACCCTGCGCGACCCGTCCTCGGGCCGCACGATGACGATCTCCACCACCGAGCCCGGTCTCCAGTTCTACTCGGGCAACTTCCTCGACGGCACGCTCGTCGGCAGCGGCGGCACCGTCCACCGCCAGGGCGACGCGCTCTGCCTGGAGACGCAGCACTTCCCCGACTCGCCGAACAAGCCGTCGTTCCCCTCGACGGTGCTGCGCCCCGGGCAGACGTACCGCACGACGACGGTCCACTCGTTCGACCGCTGACACCCCCGTCGCCGGCGGTCCGCCCCCGACCGGTGACCGCGCCCTCACAGCCGGCGCACGACTTCTCACCGATTCCCCGACGGTTGAACAGCGCCACCGCAGTATCCGTATGGAGAGGTGGCCCGCGCTCCCCCGCGCGGGCCACCCACATGACGACGGACCCGGTCGTCCCCGCCGGGTCCGCCCCATACGGAGGTTCCATGGCCGACAACGTCACCTCGTTGTTCCGCAGCACCGCCGCGCACAGCCCGTCGATGGCGGCGCTGACGCGGGAGGGTGGCGACGGGGGCGGCCCGGTGGACTTCTGCATCCCCTGCAACCCGTACTTCCCCACGCCGCAGATGTTCGACGACATGTCGGCGCGGCTGCGGGACATCATCACGTACTACCCGAGCAGCGCCGACACGATCACCGCCGAGCTGTGCAGCCTGCTCCAGCTCCCGCCGCAGGCCGTCGCGATGGGCAACGGCTCCACCGAGCTGATCACCTGGATCGACCACCTGCTGGTGCGCGAGTCCCTCGCCGTCCCCGTCCCGACCTTCGGCCGCTGGACCGACCAGCCCATGGAGACCGGCAAGCGGGTCGACATGTTCCCGCTCCAGGAGTCCAGCGGCTTCGCCCTGGACCTCGCGCAGTACGCCGAGTTCATCCGCGCGCGCGGCACCCGCGTCGCCGTCATCTGCAACCCCAACAACCCCGACGGCGGGTTCCTGCACAAGCACGCCATCGTGCAGTTCATGGACGCGATGGCCGACCTGGACCTGATCGTCATCGACGAGTCGTTCCTGGAGTTCGCCGACGCGGAGAGCGAACCCTCGGTGGTCCAGGAGGCGATGCTCCGCACGAACGTCATCGTCCTGCGCAGCCTCGGCAAGAACTTCGGCCTGCACGGCATCCGCTTCGGCTACCTCGTCGCCAACCCGGCCCTGGCCGGCCGCGTCCGCTCCATGCTGCCCAAGTGGAACCTCAACTCCTTCGCCGAACACGTGGTGTTCATGCTGAAGGAGCACGGCCACGAGTACGCGCAGAGCCTGATGCAGGTACGCAGCGACCGCCTCGACATGGCCGGCCAGCTCTCCGCGCTGCCCGGTCTGACCGTCTACCCCTCCCAGGGGAACTTCCTCTTCGTCCGCCTTCCCGTGGGCGCCGAGGGGACGGTCGTGCGCGACCGGCTGCTCACCGAGCACCGGATCCTGGTCCGCGAGTGCGGCAACAAGATCGGTTCCTCCAGTCGCTTCCTGCGGCTCGTGGTGCGCCCCCAGGTGGACGTGCGTCGCCTGGTGTCCGGCCTGGAACAGGTGCTCTACGGGACCAGGAGGGGAACCGCCGTACCCGAGCCGGGCAACGGAAGCGGCTACAGCTCGGGTACGGCGGCGGTGGACCGGCTGGTGGGAGCGACGAACGGGGCGGGCGTGCAGGGGCTCGCGGCGCAGGCGCAGGCGTTGGGGAGCGGGGCGCCGATGCCCATGCCGGCGGCCGCGCCCGCTGCGCAGATGCCGGTGCCGGCGGCGGCGCAGGTGTTCCCGCAGTCGGTTCCGGCGCCGGCGCCGATGCCCGCGCCCATGCCCGCACCCGTGCCCGTGCCCGCGGCGGCCGCGGCGGCCTCCATGGCACCGGTGCCGCCGCCGACGCAGGCTCCGGCGCCCATGGCCGCGCCCCTGCCCACCGCGCCGGCCGCCGGGCCGATGGGCGGCCCCGGTGGGCCGACCCCGCCGGGGGTGCCGGCCCGCGGCGGCCTGACGGCCGCGCAGGTGCGGGGCACGAACGGATTGTCGCCCGCGGCGACGACGGGGTGGCCGAACGCCCAGAGCTGGCCCAGCCCGGCCGGAATGGGCCAGGCGGGCTGACCCGGCCCTCGGTTCTCCCCTCACCGGGTCAGTAGGCGACGGGCCATCCGCTGCTCCAGTTCAGGAGGTTGACGCCGAGTTTCGGGGTGCCGTTGTCGTTGCCGTCGTAGTAGTGGTAGACGATCAGGTCGCCGTCGGTGTCCTTCATGATCGACTGACCGCCGGGGCCGATGTAGCGTCCGTGCGACTCCAGGACCGGTGTGCCGCCGTTGTTCATGAGCGCGACGCCGTTCTTGTCGTGGTACGGCCCGGTGACGCTGGTGGCGCGGCCGACCTTGACCTTGTAGGTGGAGGCGGTGCCGGCGCAGCAGGTGTCGTAGGAGGCGAAGAGGTAGTAGTAGCCGTTGCGCTTGACGATGTACGGCGCCTCGACGGCCTTGGTCCCGGTCGGGCGGGAGGCGAGGGAGTAGCGGGTGGTGTTGCCCGGCAGCTGCTTCCCCGTGGCGGGGTTGATCTGGATCATCTTCAGGCCCGTCCACCAACTGCCGAAGGAAAGCCACCACTTGCCGTCGTCGTCGACGAGGAGGTTGGGGTCGATGGCGTTGTGGTCGCTGGAGGTGGTGGAGGTGTACACGGTTCCGTAGTCGCTCCAGGAGCCGGGCAGTCCGGTGGTCGAGCCGGCCAGGCCGATGGCGGACTTGTTGGAGCCGAAGGTGGAGACGGCGTAGTACATCAGGTACTTGCCGCCCTGGTAGGAGATGTCGGGCGCCCAGGCCTCGGTCGCCCCGTACGAGGACCACCAGCTCGGCTTCACGGCGAAGGCGTCGCCGCCCGCGCCGAAGGCGATGCGGTCGGTGGAGGTGCGGTGGGACAGGCCGCCGCCGGTGGCGTAGAGGAGGTAGCGGCCGGCGGAGGTGCGGATCATCGTCGGATCGTGGACGACCGTGGACCCGGTGACCGTACCGGGATCGGGGTAGGCGGAGGCGGTGGTGGGGGTCAGGGCGAGCATCACTGCGGCCGGGACGGCCAGCAGCGTGGCCCTGCGGGGGATGCGGCTCATGCGGACGCTCCTTCGGTGGGGGTACACCGTCCGGGATGTCGAACGGCAGTCGCGTCGTCGGACGGGACCGTAGAATCGAACCCCTTGCGCGTCAATGGTCCGCGCGGTCGCCGAAACCCTCGCGAAAACCGCCGCGCCGCCACGGGTCCGGTGATCCCCTTGTCCGGCAAGCAACTTGACTACTCGTCACTTTGCCCAACCGACAGCTCCCCGACAGGAACGCTCCCTACGGTGCCGTGCCCATGACAGACACCTCGGGTACACCCCATCACCCCGTCGGGCGCCGGACCGTGCTGATCGCCACCGGCGCCACCGCGGCCACCCTGGCCGTGGGCGCGGCCGCCGCCCCCGGAGCGCCGGCCGCGCCGGACACCGCCCCCGTGGCCGCGGTGGCCGCGCCGGACACCGCCCCCGTGGCCGCGGCGGCCGTGTGCACCCTCACGAAGGAGATGACCGAAGGGCCCTACCACCTCGACGGACAGTACGTCCGCGCCGACATCACCGAAGGCAAGGCGGGCATCCCGCTGAAGCTGGCCCTCACCGTCGTCGACGACGACACCTGCGTGCCGCTCGCGGGCGCCCTGGTCGAGCTGTGGCACGCCGACGCGCTCGGCGAGTACTCCGGCTTCGTCGGCAACAACGGCCACGACGAGCCCGACGACGGCACCTTCCTGCGCGGCGGCGTGCTCACCGACGCCCGCGGCGTCGCCGCCGTCACGACCGTCTACCCGGGCTGGTACCGGGGCCGCTGCGTCCACATCCACGTCAAGGTCCACACGAACGTCACCGTGACCCCGGACGGCCACTTCACCGGCGGCCAGGAGATCCACACCGGCCAGCTCTTCTTCGACGAGACGGTCACGGCCTCGGTCGCGCGCGTCTCGCCGTACTCGACGAACAAGGTCACCCGCACCACCCTCGCCCAGGACTCCATCTACGACGAGGGAGGCGCCGCCTCGGGCCTGCTCACCCTCACCGCCCTGGGCAGCACCCCCGCCGCGGGCTACACGGGAACCCTCACCCTGGGCGTCGAACGCTGACCTCCGCGCCGGGCGTCACCGCGGCCGCGGTGGCGCCCGGTCGACCCGCACCGTTCCGGGACTTGCGAGATCGCTTCCCGTGCGACGGGTAACCGTTTTTCGACACCGGTTAGGCCACCGGCGCACCAGCCTGTCCTCGGTCACCGGCCATGCTTCACCCTCCTCGCCGGAGCCGTGGCGCTCGGCTGCGGCAGCGGCCACGGGCCGGAGCCGTCCGGTCCGCCGGCGAACGTCCGCCCCACGACCGCCGCGCCGGCGTCGTCGGCGGCCGGCCCGCGCCCCATGGCCGCGTCCAGACCCGTGCGCGTGCGGATCCCCTCCGCGGGCGTCGGCACCCAGCCCGTACCGGCGCTGGGGCCGACCGCCGACGGCGCGATCGAGGTGCCCTCGGTCGCCCAGGCGGACCGCATCGGCTGGTACGACAAGGGCGTGACACCCGGAGAGACCGGCCCCGCCGTCCTCGTCGGTCACTTCGACACCGCCAGGGGTCCGGCCGTCATGAAGAACGTCTCACGGGTCGAGGCCGGCGACACCATCAGCGTCTCCCGGGCCGACGGCACCACCGAGCTGCCGCTCGGTGCGCTCGAGCCAGCTTCGGTACCACCGGGCGAAGTCGTGTCCGGTCGGCTCGATCCCCCGGTCCATCGGTCGCAGGTCCTCCCAGACGGCACCCCGGTGCGGGCCGGTCATGACCAGCAGCGACGTGTAGCCGCAGCCCTGCTCGCCGAGGAACACCGCGCCCGCCTCCTGGGCGTCGTACAGCTCCTCGTAGCGCGCGTCCCAGGCCGCGTGCGCGCGGCGGAACGCCTCGTCGGTCGTGAAGGCGTCCCTCTCGGGCTCCTGTGTGTCGAGCGCGTCCAGCTCGCTCTGCAGCGCCTCGGCCACGAAGGGCCGTCCGGCGAACTCGGCGGTGGTCGGCTGCCCCCGGTAGGCGAGCCCGACGCCGAGCCACTGCCACCCGCCGTCGTTCAGGACCGGTGTCATCAGGCCGTAGTGGGGGCCGGCTCCCCCTGCCCCGACATGGAGCAGGAAACCGCGGTACTGCGCGGGCAGCGCGACGCCCAGGTCCGCCTCCAGCGACCGGAGTTGCTCCTCGTCCATGACCGGGCCGAGGCGAAAGCCGTGCCCCCGCGCCCCGAAGACCTCACCCGCTCGGGGGTGTTCGGCGAGCCGAAGCACCCGCTCCCGCACTCCCGCCCACGTGTACTCGCTCATGGGCCCACGTTAGAGAGACGCGCACCGCAGCGGCACGGGGTTTTCCGTCGACGGTTCGGTGAGTGCCGAACCGTCCGGCCCGTAGCGTCCGAAGTCCTGCGCGGGAGAGGCCCGCGCCGATGACGCCGGAGGCCCACCGTGCCGGAGACGGACCTGAAGCAGCAGCTCGCCGAGCGGTTCCGGGAGGTCAACGGCGACCATCCGATGACCGGTGCGGACGACGCGTACGTCAGCGCGCAGTTCGTCGCCCTGGAGAAACTGTGCGCGGTCCACGGCCGCGAAGCCGATGCGGTCCGCCGGCTGATGCTGGAGCGGCGTCTGCCGCTTCCGGGATATCTGCGCTCCGACGGTGCCGAGATGGTGCCGGCCGACCTGTTCGCCCTCGCCGACGAGGCCGGCGGCGTGGACCTGCTCGAAGCGTGGTTCACCGCCCACTGGGCCGACCCGGTCACCGGGAAGGCGGAGTGGGACGCGTATCTCAGCGGACAGTACGTCTGTCTGCGCTCGGTGACCCCGGCCACCATCCAGCGCAAGGACCACCTGACCGCCGCGATCGATGCCGCCGTGAACGAGCCGAACGCCGGTTCAGTGCAGTGGTCCGGGCGGCTGCACGCCCTGGTCGACGAACTCGACACCCTGGAACCGGCGTTCACGGCCTACGACCGTCTCCGGTTCGGCGGGCCCACGTCCCGGGACACCTGCGTCGACGCCGTGCGCGCCCGTTTCCCGCGTCCGTGGCCCGGGGCCGCGGACGGTGGGCCGGTGCCCTGCGGCCTGCAGGCACCGCCCGTCACAGGCTTCCCAGGCCGGCAGGCGGACCGAACGGAACTGCCTGACACTACGGGACCTCGGCTGTCGCCACCTCGAAGCCCTCGCGGCGTATCCGTTCCCTTCCCCAGGCGTAGAGCGGGCCGATCGCCTCGTTGAGCGTGCGTCCGTGTTCGGTCAGGGAGTACTCCACGCGTGGTGGGACCTCTGCGTAGACCTTCCGGTGGACGAGGCCGTCCTCCTCCATCTCCCGCAGGTGCTGGGTCAGCATCTTCTCGCTCACCCCGGCCAGCCCCCGGCGCAACTCGGCGAAGCGGCGAACGCCGTGGGTGTCGAGCTCCCACAGGATCAGCCCCTTCCACTTGCCGCTCACCACGTCGAGCGCGGCGTCGATGCCGCAGAGGTACGGCCCGCGTCTGGGCGCCTTGGCCATCGCCGCTCCCCTCCCTTACTGAAAGGTAAGTACCGCAGAAAATAGTGGGTACTTCCGAGCCTAGTGGCGCTGTCCGAGCATGGAGCGGTGAACGGACAACAGCACCGCCCCACCAGCCAGAACAGCCCTGTCACCGTGATCGGGCTCGGCCCGATGGGCCGGGCCATGACCCGCGCGCTCCTCACCGCCGGCCACCCCGTCACCGTCTGGAACCGCACCGCCGCCCGGGCCGACGGCGTCGTCGCCGACGGGGCGACGCTCGCGGCCACCCCCGGCGAGGCGGTCGAGGCGAGCGGCCTCGTGATCCTCAGTCTCACCGACTACGGGGCGATGTACGACATCCTCGACGGCGCCACCGCGGCACTCGCCGGCCGCACGCTGGTCAACCTCAGCTCGGACACGCCCGACCGCAGCCGCGAGGCGGCGGCCTGGGCGGCGGGCCACGACGCCGCCTTCCTCACCGGCGGCGTCATGGTTCCGGCGCCGATGGTCGGCACGGAGGCGGCCCACGTCTACTACAGCGGCCCCGCCGAGGTGATGGAGAACCACCGGGCGACGTTGGCACGGCTCGGCGCACCCAGGTATCTGGGCGACGATCCGGGCCTCGCCCAGATGATGTACCAGGCCCAGCTCGCGGTGTTCCTGACCACCCTGTCCGCCCTGATGCACGCCACCTCGATGCTCGGCACCGCGGGGATGAAGGCCGCGGAGGCGCTGCCGGAACTGCTCTCCTTCACCGACTCGATCGGCGCCATGCTGAGGGCCGGCGAGAAGAACCCCGGCGTCGCGCTGGACGCCGGAGAGCACCCCGGCGACCTCAGCACCGTCACCATGATGGGCGCGACGTCCGACCACATCGTCGAGACCAGCGCCTCCCTCGGACTCGACCTCGCGCTCCCCCTCGCCGTGCAGGCGCACTACCGGCACGCGATCGAGAACGGCCACGGCGGCGACAACTGGACCCGCATCGTCGACAGCATCCGCGGCCCGCGCTGACGGCACGCGGGCCCGGCCGGTTCTCGACCCCGGTCAGGCGCCCGCCCGCCGTGCGATGCCGAGCCAGCCGGGTACGTCCACCTCCGCGCGGACCGTCTTGCCCGGCGCGGGCGTGCGGTCCACCACCTCCCAGCGGGCGGCGACCGCGTCCACCAGCAGCAGCCCGCGTCCCGCCCCGCCGAGCGGACACGGCGGGCGTACGGCGCCGGGGCCGGGCGGGCGCGGGCCCGTGCGGGTGTCGGTGACCTCGATCCGGACGCTCCCCGGGATCAGGAGGAGCCGCAGCTCGAAGTCCCTTCCCGGTACGCGGCCGTGCGTCACCGCGTTCGCCGCCAGCTCCGCCACGATCACCGCGACCGCGTCGGAGACGTCCGTGCCGTGCGGGATGCCCCAGCGCTCCAGCTGGTGCAGCGCGAGGTGCCTGGCCAGGCGGGCGCCCCTCGGCGTGGCACTGAGCCGCTGTGTGAACACACGTACGGTAACGAGTGGTTGGGGGGTGGGACGTACTGTCATGCCGCCAATGTGACGGGTCCCTCCGGGGGTTCACCAGGTCCGACGCGTGTACGCTGCGCGAGCGTACGCGGTCACGGGGTGGACGGTACTCGTCACGGCGCGTGACCATGGGGTGCGGGAGGTGACCATGGTGGTCGACGGGCAGGTGGGCACGGGCAGCGGCGAGCCGGAGTCGTCGGACAGTCTGCGGACGTTCGGCGCAGTGGTCCAGGCCCTGCGCGAGTTCAACGGGCTGAGCCGGGAGGAGTTCGGCGGGCTGGTGGGCTTCTCCAAGCACACCGTGGCCTCGGTGGAGTTGGGCAGGCGCATGCCGGACGTGGACTTCGTCGAGGCGGCGGAGGGGGCACTGGGAAACACGGGTGCTTTACGGCGAGCGGCGGAGTTCCTGGGGCGGCAGCCGGGTTTGGCGGCATGGTTTCGACGGTGGGCGGCGATGGAGAAGACGGCCATCGCGCTCTATACCTACGAGAGTCGAGTGATCCCGGGACTGCTGCAGACGGAGGCGTACGCACGGGCACTGTTCGATGCGCGGCTTCCACCTCTGGACGACCAGGAGATCGAGATTCAGTGGGCGGCACGGGCGGAACGGCAGAAGCTGCTGCGAAACCGGCCGAACACAGCGTTCACCTTCATCCTGGAGGAGCACCTGTTTCGGCGATGCACGGGCGGGGCGGAAATCACGAGGACGCTCATCGAGCACATGCTGGAGTTGAGCGACCTGCGCAACGTCGAGATTCAGGTCATGCCGACGGTCCGGGAGTCGCATGCGGGTCTCGCAGGCCCTATTCAGTTGCTGGAAACACCGGCGAACAAGTGCTTCGCCTACTGCGAGGGTCAGCGAGGCGGTCTGCTCGTTTCCGACCCGACAGAGGTCAGCATCTTGCACATGCGCTATGCCAGGATGCGTTCACAGGCTCTCTCCATTGAAGACTCCGCGAGCCTGTTGCGGCAGATGCGAGGAGACCTATGAACACGTCCGAACTGGCCTGGTTCAAGAGCAGTTACAGCAGCAGTGGCGACGGCGACTGTGTCGAGGTCGCACTGGACTGGCGCAAGTCCAGCTACAGCAGCAGCGGTTCTGGCGACTGCGTCGAGGTCGCCACCCTTCCCCACCACGTCCACGTCCGTGACTCCAAGGACAAGGACGGCCCCCGACTGGCCCTCTCCCCCGCCGCCTGGGCGGAGTTCGTCGCCCACGCGGGCAGGTGAGCACGGGGGCCGCCCGCGCCCGCACGGGCGGCCCCTCACCTCACTTGCCCGACTTGCCCGGGCACTCCTTCCAGGCCATGTGGTACACCGTGCTGATGTCGCCGTCGGTCGAGTCCATGGTCATGAAGCTGACCTTGCCCGGCGCCGAGGTGCCCGCGTTGACCCGCAGCTCGGTGTTGATGTTGAAGTTGCGCTGGACCCCGCAGGGCGCCCACACGAGCTGCGCCCAGTCGGTGGTGTCGGTCGCCTGCCAGTTGTCGTCGTAGGCGCCGCTGACGGTGTGGTTCTTGTACACCGTGCTGGACGAGCCCTGGAAGTAGTACGAGGCCCGCTGCACGGCGCTCGCGCCGGGCTGGAGCAGGGCGAAGCCCCGGTAGTCCGCGCTGGCGATGGCGTAGGTGAAGCCCTGCGGGACGTGGACGACGAGGTTGAGCTGGCAGTTCTTGCGGAATGCCGTGGGGTCGGAGTTGCCGCCGGCCTGGGCGAGGTAGTCGCTGTAGGTCACGGTGAAGGCGGTGTTGTCCTCGGACACGGCGACGGCCGCGGTGCCGGCCGGGCAGCCGGAGCCGTTCACGGTGGCGACATTGATGACGATCTTGTCCGGGGGCGGGTCGACGAACCCCGAGGACGGGTTGTGCGCGGGAAGCGCGGAGGTGACGAGAGCGGCGACGGCACCGCTCAGAAGGAGCCCACCTGTCATGGTCTCTCCCTGGGTCGAGGGGGGGTGGCTGCGCCCGCCCGCCGCACCAACTCTGTGAATAGTCAATGGAGTTGCTGTGAAGGGCCGGGGCGTTCGCAGCGTAGGGAGCCACCTGGGGCGCGCCCAGGCCGAACTCCGGCCATTCACCTCGAGCCGTTCACACCGGCCCTTCGGCGCGCCTGGAACCCCTTCTTCTCTGTGACCGTTCCTGTTCAAACCGTTGACACTCCGCACGCTCCCTCCTAAGGTCACGCAAACATTCCGACCCTGTGTCGAGATTTCGAACGGCGGAAGGCAAGCACCCTGAGCACCACCGGACTCAGCACCTGTGTGACCGGAATGCCGTAGCGCGGCGGTCGCACGTACCCACAGGTGCACACCGGCAGAGGCGTCACGAGCGTCGACCAGACCCGGATGCCCGGCCACACCGCCGCACGTCTCCCGATCTCACGCCGCGCCCTCTCCCCGCGGTCCGGTCCGTCCAGCGCGCCCGGACCCCGCAGGACGCCTGCGTACCTGGCTCCCTCAACGACGAGAAGAACAAGGAACGATCACCATGCGCACTCGAAGAGCCGCTCTCGGCCTCATCACCGGCGCCTCCCTCGCCCTCACCCTGGCCGCGTGCGGCGAGGAGAGCGCGGCCGGCTCCGGCTCCGAAGGCGGCACCATCGGGATCGCCATGCCGACCCAGTCCTCCGAGCGCTGGCTCACCGACGGCAAGAGCATGGTCAAGGACCTCGAGGCCAAGGGGTACCGGACCAAGCTGGTCTACGGGGACGACGACCCGCAGGCCCAGGTCACACAGATCGCGGACCTGGTCAAGCAGCGCGTCGACGCACTGATCATCGCGGCCATCGACAACAAGTCGCTGACCGGCGTGCTCCAGCAGGCCGCCGACGCCGACATTCCGGTGATCTCCTACGACCGGCTCATCCTCGGCAGCAAGAACGTCGACTACTACGTCTCCTTCGACAACGAGCAGGTCGGCCGGCAGCAGGCCCTCTACATCATCGACCACCTCGGCCTGGAGGACGGCAAGGGCCCGTTCACCATCGAGCTGTTCGCCGGGTCGCCCGACGACAACAACACCAAGTACTTCTACGAGGGGGCGATGTACCTCCTCCAGCCGTACCTGGACGGCAAGCAGCTGGTGGTCCGGTCCGGCGAGACCAAGCTCGACAAGATCACCACGCTGCGCTGGGACGGGACGACCGCGGAGTCGCGCATGAAGCGCATCCTGTCCACGTCGTACAACGGCGAGAGGGTCGACGCGGTCCTGTCGCCGTACGACGGCATCTCCCTGGGCGTCCTGTCCGCGCTCAAGTCGTACGGCTACGGATCCGGCGGCAAGCGCCTGCCCATCGTCACCGGTCAGGACGCCGAACTGGCCTCGGTGCGGTCGATCATCGCGGGTGAGCAGTCGCAGACCGTCTACAAGGACCTCCGCCAACTGGCCACGGTCGCCGCGAACATGGCCGACGACATCCTCAAGGGCAGGACGCCGAGGATCAACAACCGAAGGGGCTACGAGAACGGCGTGAAGCCCGTGCCCGCCTACCTGCTCCAGCCGGCGAGCGTCGACAAGAGCAACTACAGCTCCGTCCTGGCCGGTTACTACACCGCCGACGAGCTGAAGTAGCGGCGGTCACCGGTTCTCCCCGGCCGCCGGGCCGGGGAGACCGTCTCCGGGCCGGTTGGTCCCTAGGCCAGCCGGATCACGTTCCAGGACAGCGGCTCCAGCGTCGCCCGCAGCGTCCCGTCCGTGACCGCCGTACCGTCCACCGCGTGCGGGACGACCCGCTCGGGGTCGTCGAGCGTGTTGCGGGCGTCCGGGTCGGCGTCGGCGAGCGCGCTGTGCTCGACGAGGCGGGAGACCCCGAGGCCGTTCAGGGTCACGTCCAGCGGGAGCGCCCCGGTGCGGCTGCGGTTGACGGCGAAGACGGTCACGGAGCCGTCCTCCGCGCGGACGGCGGTCGCGTGCAGCAGGTACGTCTCGCCGTACTTCTGCGTCTCGTACGTCGGTGAGTCCACCCGGACGTCGAGCACCTCGCCCCGCCCGTACCGCGACGCCTGCGCGAACGGGAAGAACGTCGTCTGGCGCCACGCCGGGCCGTCCGGCTCGGTCATGATCGGCGCGATGACGTTGACCAGCTGGGCCAGGCAGGCGACGGTGACGCGGTCGGCGTGCCGCAGCAGGGCGATCAGGAGGGAGCCGAAGACCACGGCGTCCAGGACGCTGTAGTTGTCCTCCAGCAGGCGGGGGGCCTCGGGCCAGTCGTCCTGCGCGAACGTCGTCGCCTGCTCCTGCCAGCGGGACATGTACCAGACGTTCCACTCGTCGAAGGAGAGGTTGATCCTCTTCTTCGACTTCAGCCGCGCGCCCACGTGGTCGCAGGTCGCCACCACGTTCTCGATGAAGGACTCCATGTCGACGGCGGACGCGAGGAAGGAGTCCACGTCGCCGTCGTGCGGCTCGTAGTAGGCGTGCAGGGAGATGTGGTCGACCAGGTCGTACGTCTCCTGGAGGACCGTCGCCTCCCACTCGGCGAACGTCGGCATCGACTGGCCCGAGCTGCCGCAGGCGACGAGTTCGACGCCGGGGTCCTGCTGGCGCATGGCGCGGGCGGTCTCGGCGGCGATCCGGCCGTACTCCTCGGCCGTCTTGTGGCCGGTCTGCCAGGGGCCGTCCATCTCGTTGCCGAGGCACCACAGCCGGATGCCGAAGGGGTCCTTGTCGCCGTGGGCGGCGCGCAGGTCCGAGAGCGCCGTGCCGGAGGGGTGGTTGGCGTACTCCTGGAGTTCGAGGGCCTCGGCCACGCCGCGGGTGCCGAGGTTGACCGCCATCATGGGCTCGGCCTGCGGGCCGATCTTCCTCAGGAAGGCGATGTACTCGGAGAGGCCGAAGCGGTTGGTCTCCGTCGAGTGCCAGGCCAGGTCCAGGCGCCGGGGGCGGTCCTCGGCCGGGCCGACGGAGTCCTCCCACTTGTAGCCGGAGACGAAGTTGCCGCCGGGATAGCGGATCGTGGTGACGCCGAGTTCGCGGACGAGGTCCAGGACGTCCTGCCGCAGGCCGGCCTCGTCGGCGGTGGCGTGGCCGGGCTCGTGGATTCCGGTGTAGACGCAGCGGCCGAGGTGTTCCACGAAGGAGCCGAAGATACGGGGGTCGACCCGGCCGACGGTGAAGGCGGGGTCGAGGGTGAAGCGGGCGGTGCGCATCGTGTCCTTTCGGAAGGGTTCGGTTTCGTCCGGGGAGGGGTTCACTGGCCCGCGAGTCCGGTGTGCGCGACACCGGCCACGATCTGGCGCTGGAAGAAGACGAAGACGACGATCAGCGGCAGGCCCGCCATGAGGCCGCCGGCCATGAGCTGGGCCCACTGGATGCCGTAGGAGTTCATGACGGTCGCGATGCCGTTCGGCATGGTCATCAGGTCGGGGTTGTTGGTCACCATGTACGGCCACAGGAAGTTGTTCCACGAGGCGATGAAGGTGAAGATGCCGACCGCCGCGAGCGCGGGGCGGGAGAGCGGGACCACGATGGTGAGGAAGACCCGCCAGCGGCCGGCGCCGTCGATGAACGCCGCCTCCTCCAGTTCGCGCGGGACGCCCTGGAAGAACTTGTAGAGGATGTAGACCATCGCGGCGGGCGCGCACTGCGGCAGGATCATGCCCCAGTAGGTGTCGACCATGCCCATCTGCTGGACGGTGGTGAACAGCGGCACGCCGAGGACGGCCGGGGACACCATGAGGCCCGCCATCACCACGCCCATCAGGACGCCCTTGCCGCGGAACTCCGTGCGGGCGAAGCCGTATCCGGCGAGCGCGGCCACCACGAGCACCACGGCCGTCACGCACACCGAGACGACGAGGGAGTTCACGAACCAGTCGGTGATGTTGCCGGTCCCGAAGACGGCCGACCACGCCTGGCCGGTCCAGTCGTCGGGCAGCCAGTGCGGCGGCACCTCGACGGCCTCGGTCTCCGACTTCAGGGAGGTGAACAGCGCCCAGGCCAGCGGCGAGAGGAACACCGCGGAGACGGCCGCGCCGAGCGCGGTGAGCACGATCTGGCCGGGCGACCAGGCCCTGCGGGGCCGGCCCGGCACCGGTGCGGGGGCCGGTGCGGGGGTCTGTGCGGCGGTGGTCATCGGCCGCCCTCCTCACGGTTGCGCAGCAGCCACATCCGCGCGAGGGCGACGGCCGCGACGAGCACGAAGAAGATGACGGAGATCGCGGAGGCGTAGCCCACGCGGTAGCTGGTGAAGCCCTCTTCGAGGGTGTACTGCACGAAGGTGCGGGTCGATCCCTCGGGACCGGTGCCGAAGTCCATCATCACGACCGCCTGGTCGAAGACCTGGAGCGAGGCGAGGACCTGGAGGGCGACGACGAGTCCGGTGATGTGGCGCAGCATCGGCAGCGTGATGTGGACCATGCGGTGCCAGGCGTTCGCCCCGTCCAGCCGGGCGGCCTCGTAGAGGTGGGCGGGGATGCCCTGGAGGGCGGCGAGGTAGAGCAGGAAGCTGAAGCCGACCGTCCACCACAGGGTGCAGACGACGACGGCGAGCAGGGCGTACGACTTGTCGGTCAGCCACGGGGTGTCGATGCCGAGGACGTGGTCGACCATTCCGGTGCCGGGGTTGAACAGCCACTGCCAGAGGTTGGCGGCGACCGTGGACGGCAGCAGGAACGGGGCGAAGAAGCACAGCCGCCACAGCCACTTGGCGCGGTCGATGTGGTGGGCGAGCATCGCGAGGAGGAAGGCGAGGACCGTGATGCAGGGCACGACCAGGAGCGTGAAGTACGCGCTGTGGCCGAGCGATTCCCACACCAGCGGGTCGTCGAGGGCCTCGCGGTAGTTGTCGAGGCCGACGAAGCCCGTGCCGTCGCCGGAGATGTTGGCGTCCGTGAAGCTGAGGTACACGCCGCGCAGCAGCGGCCAGATCACGAAGAGCGCGAAGAGGGCCAGGAAGGGGGCGACGAACCAGCCGCCGTGCTGGAATCCCTGCTTGCGGCGGAGGGTGGCGCTCGCTGCGGCGGTCCTCGCGCGCGCCGGGCGGACGACGGTCCCGGCACCGGTCGTCGTCATGCGGCCGCACCTCCCTGCGCGGCGGTCCTGCCGTCCATGGGGTTCTTCGAGGCGAGGAGTTCGGTGAGCGTGCTCTTCATGCGGCGGGCGGCGGCGGCCGGCTCGGCGGAGCCCGTCGTCGAGGAGACGACGACGGGGCCGACGCGCTGGGCGAGGATGCCGGTGGACCCGGCGAACCACACCTTCGGCTCGGTGGCCTGGTGGTTCATCGCCGTGACGTACTCGTTCTGCGGGCTCAGCTCCCGGTACGCGGCCGTGGAGAGGGTCGGTGTGTAGGCGGGGATGTGTCCGCCGGCCGCCCACTGCCGGGCGTGCTTGACGACGTACGCGGCGAGGCGGTGCGCGGCCGCGTTCGTGGCACCGCCGCGGCCGGACCGGTGCGGCAGGACGAAGGCGTGCGACTCGGCGTGGGTGGCCTGCCTGCCGAAGACGGGCGGCAGCGGGGTGGCGCCGTAGTCGAGCTTCGCGGCGTCGAACACCGGCACCGACCAGTTGCCCTCCCAGGCGAAGGGGGCGCCGTTGACGAACTGTTCGGCGCCCGCGCCCCCGCCGAAACCGGGGTTCGCGTACCCGTCGGTGATGTGCCGGCGCAGGAACTGGAGGACCTGGGTCGCCTTGTCGGTGTCGAAGGTGACCCGGGTGTGGGCGGCGTCGAACCAGGTGCCGCCGAGCTGGGTGTAGAAGGCGACGAAGAACCACCACTGGAAGTTCTGGTCGTTGAGCCACAGGCCGATGGTCTGGAGCCCCTTCTTCGTGGCCCGCTTGGCCTCCTTCAGCACGTCGAACCACTCGTCGGTGGACGTCACGGGCACCATCCGCCCGTCGGCGCCGAGCAGGCCCGCCTTCTTCAGCACGTCCTTGCGGTAGAAGCAGAGCTGGACGTGGATGTCGAGCGGGAGGGCGTAGAGCTCGCCGTCGATGACGCCGCGCTTCCACAGCGCGGGGTTGAAGTCCGCCTCGCGCACGCCGTGCTCGGCGAGCAGGTCGACGTCCCAGGGGTCCAGGAGGCGGCCGGGCGAGAAGCCGGTGACCCGGCCCATGTGCATGACGCCGAGGTCCGGTGCGCGGTTGCCCGCCGCGGCCATGGCGAGCTTGGTGTAGAAGGGGCTGCCCCACTGGAGGGTGGAGTCCTTCACGTCGATGCCGGGGTGGTCCGCGCGGAAGGCGTCCAGCATCGCGATCATGTTGTATCCGTCGCCGCCGCTGAAGAGGTTCCAGTACCGCACCCGGGTGTCGGCGCCGGAGGCGAGCGCGTCGGCTCCGGTGCCGAGCGCCGCGAAGCCGAAGCTGCCCGCGACGGTCAACCCGCCGGCGGCGGACAGAAGTTGCCTGCGACTGAGGCCAGGTCGTCCCATGCCCTGCCCTAACTGTTCGATATTTCGAATTGTGCCCGTAACTTCGAACGGGACCGTAAATTCGATGTGTCCCCGCGTCAATGGTTCTGACAGGACTCACGGCAACCTCCTAGCGTGGAGCTGACAGCGCTTTCTGCCGGGGCGGCGCTTCGGTCCCGCCCTTCGCCCGCTCCGGCTCCGCCGCACGCCCGCCTCGTTCCTGTTCCGCGCCCGTCTCGTTCCCGGCCCGCGCCCGTTCCGCGCCCGGTTCTCCGTGACGGGGACACGTCCCGCCGCGTAGCCTCGGGAGCGGCTGCCGCGGGGCGGTGGGAAAGGGGAGCGGATGGACATCGCGGGCGTGCGCACGACGGCTGCCCGGATCACCTCGACGCTGCGGCGCGCGAGAACCGGCCCCGCCATGCGCCACCTGGCCGGCCAACTGGCCGGCGCACTGCGGGCCCGGCCCCGGACGCCGGCCGGAGTGCGCGAGATCGCCCGCGCGCTGTGCGAGGAGATGGCCGCGCTGCGCGGCGGACGGCCCGTCGAGCTGCGCTTCGAGCGGTTCCCCGACGAGATCGAAGTGACCGGCCTGTGGGTCGAGTTCGAGGACTTCGACCTCGTCATCGTGGAGGAACGCGCCGAGGAGGTACAGCAACTGGTCATCCTCGGACACGAGTTGTGGCACCTGCACGCCGGACACGATCACCACCACACCGCCGGCACGGCGGCCGCCCGCGCCCTCGCCGTACGGCCCGCGTGGCGCGACGTGGCCCTCGCGGTCGCCGCCCGCAACGGCTCCCGCGCCCAGGACGAGTCCCAGGCCGACGACTTCGGCCACCGGCTCGCCGCCACGCTGCGGCCCCTGCTGAACGGCGGCGGCACCGCCCCTCCCCTGGAGCCCGTGCAGCGCTCCCTGGGCTACCGGGGACGCGGGGGCGGTGACCGGCGTTGAGCGACCTGGCCCCCGCGGCGGCACGGCTCACCGAACCGCTGGCCGTGACACCGGCGAGCTTCGTCAACGAGTTCTACCCCTCCTTCTGGTGGATCCCCGCCGGCATCCTCGCGGCCGCCCTGGCGATCAAACTGCCCAGCATCATCCGGCTGTGGACCGACCCGCTGCTGCGCGCGGTCGGCGGCCTGCTGCTGCTCGCCTGCGCGGTGTTCGTGTTCGTCGCGCCGTCGACGATCGCCTGGGTCAACCGGGTCACGGGCGTGCCCAACATCTCCGGGCCCTGGGTGTACTCGCTGCTCACCGCGTTCTGCGGCTCGTGCCTGCTGCTGATCATCACCTGGCGCAACGGCCTGTCCGACCGCTCCGCCCGCACCCGCTCCGCCATGCGCTGGGTCCTGGGCACCTACGCCGCCGTCATCGCCGCGCTGTGGGTGCTGTTCGCCCTCGCCGAGATGCCCGAGGAACGGCTGCGGGACCTCGACACGTACTACGCGAACACGCCGTACGCCCGCGAACTGATCGTGCTCTACCTGCTCGCGCACACCACGGCCACCCTGGTCACCAACGCGCTGATCTGGAACTGGGTGCGCGCCGACGGACTCGACGCCCTGCTGCGCTGGGGACTGAAGTTCCTCGGCGTGGGCTACGCCCTCCAGTTGGTCTTCGACGCGGCCAAGGTGACGGCCGTGGTGAGCCGTTGGGCGGGACGGAACCTGGACTGGCTGAGCACGGCCGTGGCCCCGCCGCTGGCCTGCCTGTCCGCCATCCTGATCGCGGTGGGCTTCATCCTTCCGCACGCCGGCCAGTACCTGCACGACCGCCGGCAGGTCAGGGACGCCGTGCGCGAACTGCGGCCGCTGTACCTGCTGATGAAGACGGTCGTCGGCGGCGGGGTCCCCCGCGTCCTGCGCTCCGCTCCCGAACTGCGCCTGATCCGCCGGGAGACGTTCATCCGCGACGGGCTGCTGTCACTGGCCCGGTTCGTCGACGAGGACCTGCGCCGACGGTCCCACGACGCCGCCCTCGCCCTCGGCTTCCCGCCGGACCGGGCGAAGGCGCTGGCCGCCGCGGTGACCGTGCTGGACGCGGCGGACGCCCGGAGCCGCGGACAGGAGCGCGACACCGCCGGCGAGGCCGACACGACCGACCTGCTGCGGGACATCGGCGCGGTGTCGCGTGCGCTGCGGCAACCGGACGCGGTGCGGGCGGTACGGGAGGCGGCGACGCGGGAGGAGGCCGCGGTGCCGGAGGGGGCCGCCGCCGCGGCGGACGCCGACCGGGCCGGCACCCCGACGGGCGGGGCCCGCCCCGACGCCCCGGCGGGCGGCGCCCGGTGAGGGAGGCCGACGCGGGCGAGGCCGACACGGGTGCGGCCGGGGCCGCGGGGCGGGCGCGGCTTCTCCATCCGGCGTCCACCGGTCCCGCACACCCGTCGACAAAGGCCGGATCTGGCGGGTGCGGGGCGGGCCGACCCGGGTGAGGCACGGGCAGTGAGAGCCGGGCACCGGATCTTTTCGGCCAACGGCCTCGGGACGCCGTACCCCGTTCATCCGTTACAGCCGCTTCCTCCCGGCCGAGTTCGCGCCGAATTCCCCCGCCCGCGCAGGCGGAGGTAGCTGAAACGGCGAAGATCTTGGCATATTGCACGGACCGAAAGCCCGCGCAGCCACGGGGAGAACCGTGCGTACGAACAGGGAGATGCGTCGCCTCGCCGACACCCTCATCGCTCCCATCCGGGTGCCGGTCCCGGCCGAACCCGAGGTCCTGTTCGACGCGGTCGTCGCGGCGGCCGCGCGCTGGCGGGGCCGTGAGATCGTCGTGCACCGGGCGGTGTTCCCGCCGCACACCGCCAGCGGCCTCTGGCTGGAGGGCGAGGACCACGACGACGTCGTCATCGACGAACGGGCCGCCGTCTGGCACCAGATCGTGATCTTCTGCCACGAGGTGTGGCACATGCACCGGCGCCGGGCCGACGCCGTCCCCGGTGCCACTCCGGCCGCCGCCGCCCGCAGCGACTTCACCCTCTCCGACGAGCAGGAGGCCGACCGCTTCGGCATGCTGATGGGCCGTCGGCTGCGCACCTGGCTGGAAGCGTCCGCCGACTCCGTGTACGCCGACCGCGGCGACGACACCCAGGACATCGCCGGACGCATCGGCGCGGCCCTCAACTACCGCGGAACCCGCAGATGAACGGAACCCGCGGATGAACGGCCTGCCCCACTACGTCAGCGCCGCCGTCCTCTGGCTCGGCCTGCTGGTACGGGCCCCCGACCTGCTGCGCCACCGGCACGACCCCTACCTGCGCTCCATCTGCGCGGTGCTCGGCCTGGCCGGACTCTGCTTCCTCCTCGGGGCCCCGCCCACGGTCGGCGCCGTCAACCGGCTCGGCGCGACCCCCAACCTGGCCGCGCCGCTGACGTACGCCGCGATCACCGGGTACAGCGCCGCCTCCCAGGTGCTGATCGTGCATTGGCGGGGCGGACCGCGGGTGCGCCGGACGGCCCGGCGCTGGATCCTGGCGTACACGCTGGTCGTCCTCGGCATCGTCACGATGTTCGTCCTGGGCGACGCGCCCGTGGAGCGGCGCGTCGACCTGGACACCTACTACGCGAACACGCCCTTCCTCCGCGAGATGATCGTGCTCTACCTGCTCGGGCATCTCGCCGCCGTCGGCGTCACCACCGTGTCCGCCCTGCGCTGGGCCCGCGACGTACGGGGCTGGCTGCGGGCGGGCCTCGTGACGCTGGGCTTCGGCTCGCTGTGCGGGGTCGTGTACAGCCTGGCCCGGCTCACCGCCGTGGCCGCCCGCTGGACCGGCCACGACTGGTCCGCCCTGGTCACCGACGCCTCCCCGGCCGCGGCCGGACTCGGCGCGGTCATGACGGTCGTCGGCGTCCTCGTCCCGCTCGCCGGGCCCCGGCTGACGGAATGGCGGCGGACCCGGCGCACCTACGCCCGCCTCGAACCCCTGGAACACGAACTGGACGGCGTCCTCACCCGCCACGCCCTGCGGCTGCCCCGGCCGTGCTGGGCCCGGCCGGCCACCCGGCTGGTGTGGCGCCGCACCAGCATCCACAACGCGCTGACCCACCTGGACGCCTACGTCGACCGCGAGCTGTACGACGCGACGCTGCGGGCCGCCCTGCGCCGTACCGGCGACGCCGAGCGGGCCGCCGCGACGGCCTGGGCGACCGTCATCGCGGCGGCCGTGCGGCAGGAGGCACACGCCGGGCCGGACGGCGGCGACCGTGGTGCCGGGGAGTCCGCCTGGTTCCTGGAGCGGGCGCCGGACCCGGCCGCGCTGGTGCGCATCGCCGACGCGCTCGCCGGCGAACCGCTAGTCCGTGGCGCCGTACCGGAGGCCGTGGCCGACCGTGTGCCGGGGGCCGTGCCCGAGTTCGCGCCGGAAGCCGTGACGGGGGCGGTGGCGGGGGCCGTGGCGAACGCCGGGCCGGTGGCCGCCGAACGGAGGCCGACCGCGTGAGTCTCGTCGTCTACCTGGCCGGCGCCGTCCTCCTGCTCTCCGCCGCCGTACTGTTCCGCCGGCCCCGCTCGGCCGCGCCCAACCCCCTCACGGCCTCCACCTGCGTCGCGATCACCCTGGGCGCGCTCGTCTTCGTCTGCTCCGCGCCGGTCACCCTGGCCGCCGTCAACGACCTCACCGGCATCCCCAACTTCGGCGCCCCGCTGACGTACGGCATGCTCTCGGCGTACAGCTGCTCGCTGCTGATCCTGCTCGCCCACTGGCGGGGCGGGCCGCCCGAGCGGGTACGGCGGCAGGTGCTGCGGGGCATCGCCGTGTACGGGCCGCTGATCGTGGCCGTGATCGTGCTGTTCGCGCTGGCCGACGCGCCCGTCGAGCGGCTCACCGACCTCGACACCTACTACGCGAACACGCCGTACATGCGCGAGATGATCGTGCTCTACCTGCTCGGGCACACCGCCGCCATCGTCGCGATGGCCGTGGTGTGCGTGAAGTGGGCCCGGGAGGTCACCGGCCTGCTGCGCACCGGGCTGCTGCTGATCCTCGTCGGCGCGCTGCTGGACCTGCTCGGCTTCCAGCTGACCAAGTACACGGCCGTCGTCGCCCGTTGGACCGGCCACGACCTCGACTTCCTGTCCACCAGCGTCGCCCCGCCGATGGCCGCCCTCGGCGCCCTGCTCTGCTCCGCCGGCTACGTCCTGCCCCGGCTGCTGCCGGCGGCCGTCGCCCACGGACGCGGGCTGCGGGACCACCGGCGGCTGCGGCCGCTGTGGGCGCGCGTGGGGTTCGTGTCGGTGGCCCCCAAGCCGCCCGTGTCCTGGTGGCGGCTGCCCGAGGAGCGGCTGCACTGGCGGGAGGTCGCCATCCACGACGCGCTCCTCGCCCTCGCCCCCTACTTCGACGACCGGGTCCGGGCACGGGCCCTCGCCGCCGCCCTCGGCGAGGGCCGCGGCGCGCACGAGGCGCGGATCGCCTCGGAGGCGGCCATGCTCGCCGAGGCCGCCCGACGGGCCGCCGCGCGCGAGGCGCCGTGCGGGACACCGAGCACCCACCGGCTGCACGCCACCGAGGTCTCCGGCGCCGCCGGGCTGGTGGAGCTGGCGCGGGAACTGGCCCGAACTCCGGTGCCGGACACGGCGGGTGAAGGTACGGTGAAAGCCTTCCATGGCTGATTGTCGGGTGCGGCGGCGAGCCCTCACGGCCGAACGGCCTGGTGGGCGGGTCCCCTCGCGGCGCACGGGCCGTGCGGCCGGTCCCGCGGTGGCCGAATGCCCGCCTTCATGAGGCCTGTCCCACCCGAGAAACCCGCCGTGCCTGCCGTGCCCGTTGTGCCCGCCGTGTCCGTCGTGCCCGCCACGTCGGCCCCGTCCGCCCCGCCTGCCCTGTGTGCCTTCATGGCCGAGTACGAGGAGCCCCATGTCCAGTAGAGCTGTCGTCATCGGTGCCGGTCTGGCCGGCATGCTGGCCGCGGCGGCCCTGTCCACCGTCGTGGACGAGGTGACCGTGCTGGAACGGGACGACCTGCCCGACGAACCCGAACACCGCAAGGGCCTGCCGCAGGGCCGGCACGCCCACCTCCTCATGGCCGGCGGACTCGCCGCCATGGAGGACCTCGTGCCGGGCGTCGACATGCGCAAGCACCTGCTCGCCGCCGGGGCCCGCGAGATATCCCTCAGCTCCGGCATGATCGCCCTCACGCCCGAAGGCTGGTTCCGGCGCTGGCGCCACGAGGGGCCCCGGATGATGACCTGCAGCCGGGCGCTGCTCGACTGGGCGGTCCGGGACGCCGTACTGGCCCACACCGGGGCCCGGATCCGCAAGGGCCAGGTGCTCGATCTGACCGGTGACGCGCGGCGCGTCACCGGCGTGCGGGTCTCCACCCCCGAGGGGGACGAGGTGATCGACGCCGACTTCGTGGTCGAGGCGAGCGGGCGCGGTTCGCGGGTCGTCAACTGGCTGTGGGAGCTGGGGATCTCCGGCATCCGGGAGAAGACGGTCGACGCGGGCCTCGTCAACGCCACGCGGATCTACCGCACCCCCGAAGGGGCCGGGCGGTTCCCGCTCACCATCATCCAGGCCAACCCCTATCAGGGGCTGCCCGGACGCAGCGGCATGGTGCTGCCCATCGAGGGCGACCGGTGGATGGTCAGCCTCGCCGGGACGCGGGGCGGCGGCGAACCGCCGTCCGACCCCGACGGATTCCTCCGGTACACGCTCGATCTGCCGCACCCCCTGGTGGGACGGCTGATCTCGGGCGCCGAGCCGCTCACCGACATCCACGTCAGCCGCAGCACCAGCAACCACCGGCGCTACCTGGAGAAGGCGCGGGAGTGGCCCGAGCGGTTCGTCGTCCTCGGCGACGCGCTGGCCACCTTCAACCCCGCCTACGGGCAGGGCATGTCCGTGGCCGCGCTCGGCGCGCGGGTGCTGAGCCGGGAGCTGCGGCAGGACGGCGGGACCAACACGCCGGGGCTCGCGCGGCGGGTGCAGCGGGGGGCCGCGTCATCGGTCGAGGCGGCCTGGACGATGGCCGTGAGCCAGGACGTCTGGTTCCCCGGAACGCGGGGCGGGGCCCCCACCGTCGCGGACCGGCTGGTCACCCGGTTCACCCGGCGGGTGATGCGGACGGCCACGGGGTCGTACGACGCGGCGGCGGCGCTGTGGGACGTCACGAGCCTGACGGCGGGGCCGGAACGGCTGCTGCGCCCGTCGGCGCTGCTGGCGACCCTGAGCGGTCCGGCGCTGCGGGCGGCGGCGGGTCCGCCGCTGACCGACGCGGAGCGGGGGATCCTGCGGGAGCTGGAGGCCGCCGGTACCGCGGCGGGGTGACCCCGGGCGGCCCGGCGGGGGCGGGCCCGGCCCCGCCGCGCGCCCTCAGCCGTCGAACGCCGGCTGGGGCAGGCCCTCGCCCGCGTCGGGGACGACCAGGAGCGAACCCGCCAGGGGATGGGGCGACGTCAGGCCCACGCGGGCCGTCGTGACGTACAGGTCGGTCAGGCCGGGCCCGCCGAACGCGCAGGCCGTCACGCGGGGGGCCGGGAAGCGGATCTCCCGGTCCAGCGCGCCCGCCGGGGTGTACCGGCGCACCGCTCCGCCGTCCCACAGGGCCACCCACACGCATCCGTCCGCGTCGACCGTCAGCCCGTCGGGGAAGCCGGCGCCCTCCTCGACCGTGACGAAGGGGCGACGGTTCGTCACCCGGCCGTCGGCGTGGTCGAGGACGTCGACGCGCCGGGTCGGGGAGTCGATGTAGTACATCAGCGTGCCGCAGGGGCTCCAGCCCGTCCCGTTGCTCACCGCGACGTCGTCGAGGACCACGCGGACCGAGCCGTCCCCGGTGACGCGGGACAGGGACCCCCCGCCCGGCGCCTCGTCGTAGCGCATCGTGCCGGCCCAGAGCGAGCCGTCCGGCGCGACGGCCGCGTCGTTGGCGCGGCGGCCGGGGACCGGCTCGTGGTGGAGCCAGCGGAAGCCGCCGTCCTCGTCCAGGAGGCCCACGCCGTCCCGGAGGTTGAGGACCAGACCGCCGCCCGCGCGGGGCTTGGCCGCGCCCACGTGCTGGTCGGTGACGCGCACCGTGCGGCGGCCCGTCGACGGGTCGTAGGTGTGCAGGCGCGAGCCGAGGATGTCCAGCCAGAGGAGGCGGCCGCCGGCCGGGTCCCAGGTGGGGCCCTCGCCGAGGGCGGCCTCCGCGCGGACGGCGACGTCGAAGGTGTCGGTCATGCCGCGCTCCGGTAGCCCAGCTGCTCGGACAGTTCGGCCGCGCCCTTGGCGGCGAGCTGCTCCAGCTCGATGCGGCGCTCGTCGCTCCAGCGGATCATGGGGACGGAGATCGACAGCGCGGCCACGACCCGGCCGGTGCGGTCGCGCACCGGGGCCGCCACACAGCTGACGTCCGGGTTCGACTCGCGGCTCTCGACCGCGATGCCCCGCTCCCGGATCTCCGCCAAGGCCTCCCGCAGGGCGCCCGGTTCGGTGATGCTGTTGGGCGTCATGGCGACCAGGTCGGCGTCGTCGGGGATCCGTGCGGTCAGCTCGGCGTCGGGGAGGGAGGCGAGCAGCATCTTGCCGACGGAGGTGCAGTGCGCGGGCAGGCGCCGGCCCGCCGCCGACACCATGCGCACGGCGTGGGTGGAGTCGACCTTGGCGATGTAGATGACGTCCGTGCCCTCCAGGATCGCCACGTGGACCGTCTCGTCGCAGGTCTCGGCGACGGTGCGGGCCACCTGCTGGCCCTCGGCGGCCAGGTCGAGCTGCTCGGCGTACCGGCTGCCGAGCTGGTACGGCCGCACGCCGAGGCGGTAGCGTCCGGGCTGTCCGGGGACGGTGACGATGTACGACCGGGCGGCGAGCGTGGTGACCAGCTCGTGCACGGTGGTGCGCGGCAGTTGGAGCCGGCGCACGATGTCGGGGGCGGAGAGCGTGCCGTCCCCGTCGAGGAAGAGCTCGAGGATGTCGAGAGCCCGGGTAACGGCAGGTACCAGTCGTCCCACGGCCGGCCCCCTCCCTTGGTTCGTCTCAGGCCTGTGTTCGAAATTTCAACAGACGATCGGCATGACGAACACAGGCTAGTCACACAACGCGGCACCGGGCAATGGCCGGGGACGGGATACCGAACACCGTCGACCTGCCACCCGGCGCGGGAGGGTGCGTCGCCCGGCGCGCGGGCGGCCCTGCGGCCCGGTGGGCGACGATGGATCGCATGCCGTCCGACACGCCCCCCGCGGGCCGCCCCTTCACGCCCGTCGACTTCCAGCTGGTGCTGCTGCGCCGCATGGCCGACCACAACCCCGGGCTGGTGGAGGACGCCCGCCGTGAGCTGGGCGCCTCCCCGGCCGACATGCGGGATGCCAACAAGCGTTGGCAGGCGATGGTGCGTTCGCCGCGCGGCAGGGGCGCCGCCTCCCGGTACCGCTCCGTCCTCGGCACCCCCGCGTCGCGGTCGGCGCGCCGGATCGGCGACCTGGACTGCGAGGCGTGGCGGTGGCCGCTGCCCCTGTGGCCCGCCCTCCGCTTCGAGGTGCTCCTCGCCCCCGGCGGCGCGGTCTGGAACGAGTGGCTCGTCCGCGCGCCCGGCGCGCCCGCCCCCGTCCTGCGCACCCTCGACGACCTCACCCCCTGGTCCTGCACGGTCGACGAGGCCGCCCGTGCCTTCGCCCCCGCGCGCCCCCTGGAGGGATCGGCCCCCACCCGCCGGGGCCTGGCCTTCACGGCACCGGACGGGGAAGGGGTGCGGCGGGAGGTGGTCGCCGAGTTCACCTGGGGGCTGTTGCAGCGGACGGCGGTGCGGGGGTAGCCCCGGAAGGGCCCCGGCCGGTGGCGGCCGCCTCGAGGATCACCTCCACCACCCGCGGCACCGACTCCGGGTGCAGGAACAGGAAGAGGTTCGGTTCCACCAGTTCCAGCTCCATCACCCGCGGCCGGCCGTCGTCACCGTCCACCAGGTCGACCCGCGCGTACAGCAGCTCCGGTGCGCCCGGTACGGCGGCCAGCGCCCGCTCGGCCACGTCGAGTTCGGCCGCCGTCGGGGTCCAGGGCTCCAGCCCCGGATGAGCGACCTTGGCCGCGTCGAACGCGGTCCCGGGAGCGAGCACGGCGCGCTTGCGGCTGGCGTGCAGCAGAGAGCCCCCGAAGAACTGCAGGGCCCGCTCCCCCGCCGTGTCGATGCTCCGCGCATACGGCTGGACCATCGCCGTCAGCCCCTCCTCGTGCATGCGCGCGAGCTGGCGCACGGCGGTGTCGTGCTGGTCGGGGGTGTAGCGGGCGGCGTAACGGGCGCCGGCGCCCGAGGTGGGCTTGACGACGTACTCGTGGTCGCCGGGGAGGTCGGCCGGGTCGCCGGGGGCGAGGTAGCGGGTGGGGACGACGGGTATTCCCGCCGCCGCGAGTTCGCCGAGGTAGCGCTTGTCGGTGTTCCAGCGCACGACGGGGGCCGGGTTGGCCAGCCGGGTCGCCCCGGCGCAGCGCTCCGCCCACGCCGTGAACTCGGCCGCGCGCCAGCTGTAGTCCCAGGTGGAGCGGATCAGGGCGAGGTCGTAGGAGGCCCAGTCGGCGCCGGCGTCGTCCCAGCACACGGCGTGCGCCTCGGCCCCCGCCTCCGCCAGGGCCCGCACCAGGACCGGCAGGTCACGGTCCTTGCTGGGGTCGGGCCGGGGGTCGTAGGTGACGAGGGCGACTCGGGGCACGGCGGGACTCCGTTCTCCTGGCGGGCACGGACCCGCAGGCTAGGGCCTTTCGTTTGGATCATGCCGGACTCGCGGGGTCTGGCACCATGCCTCGCCGCGTTGTCGTCGGTTGCCATGGCGCCGCCATGGCGCCCTCCTCCGCCTTGCGATGCACGGCACCAGACCCCGCTCCCTGATCCGGCCTGATCCAAACGAAAGACCCCGACCGCCGCCCCCGCAACCGCCGCAACCCGCTTGACCCTCCCCTTCGGTGAAGCCCCAGCATCGGTGGCGGAACGGACACGGGAACAGGAACGGGGTGCGCATGCACATGCTGACGATCGGGGCCTTCGCGAAGGCCTCCCGGCTGTCGCCGAAGGCACTGCGGCTCTACGACGAGCTGGAACTGCTGCGCCCCGCGCGGGTCGACCCCGCCACCGGTTACCGCTATTACACGGCCGGCCAGCTGGAGCGGGCGCGGCTGGTGGCGTGGCTGCGGCGGATCGGGATGCCGCTCGCGCGGATCCGCGAGGTGTGCGCGCTCGACCCGGCGGCCGCCGCCGGGGAGATCCGCGCCTACTGGGCCCGGGTCGAGGCGGAGACGGCCGTACGGCGTGACCTCGCGGCGTTCCTCGTGGACCAGTTGTCGCATGCGTCACGGACACCACAGACATCGAGGAAGGACACCACCATGCTGGAACTTCGTCACTCGGCCGGCTCGGACCGGGGCCTGATCCGCCCGGAGAACCAGGACACGGCGTACGCGGGCGGCCGGCTGCTCGCGGTCGCGGACGGCTTCGGACCGGCGGGCGCCCCCGCCAGCGGGGCGGCCGTGGCGGCCCTGCGGTTCCTGGACACCGAGGAGGTGCCGGCGGGAGACGTCCTCGACGTCCTGGAGGACGCCGTGCGCGGCGCGAACGACGCGGTGCGGGACGCGGCGGACGGCGCGGACGACGCCGGTACGACCCTGACGGCCCTGGTGCGGACGGGCTCCCGCCTCGCCCTGGTCCACATCGGGGACTCCCGCGCCTACCTCCTGCGCGACGGCGCCCTCTTCCTCGTCACCCACGACCACACGGTCGTCCAGTCGATGATCGACGAGGGCCGGCTGACCGCCGAGGAGGCCACCACCCACCCGCGGCGCGCCCTCCTGCTGAAGGCCCTGACCGGCGCCGCGCCCCCGCGCGCGGAACTGCGCCTGCACGACGCCCACCCCGGCGACCGCTACCTCCTGTGCTCCGACGGCCTGTCGACGGTGGTCCCCGAGGCCCGGATCCGCGCCCTGCTCACCCGGATCCCCTCACCCGCCGACACGGTCCGCGCCCTGCTCGCCGAGGCGAACGGCGCGGGCGGCCCGGACAACGTCAGCTGTGTCGTGGCCGACGTGGTGGAGGCGGCCTGACCCGGACTCCGGCCCGCGCTCCGGACGCGTTCCGATCCACGCGGGGACCCGCCGGTGCCGCTCGCCGGGCGGCGGACGTGACCGGCGTCGCCCTCCGGGAGCGACTGACCGCGCCGGTCATGAGGTAGGAACGTCGGTGTCGTCCCCTGCCCGAGGAGTGTTCCGGTGTCCTCTCTCTTCCCGGCCCTGACCGGCCCGCCGTCCGACCGTGTGGCCCTGCGGTTCGGCGACCGGTCCCTGACGTACGCGGAACTCGCCGGTGCGGCGGGCGCCCTGGCGGCCTGGCTGCCGGGCGACGGGGCGCGGGTCGCCGTGTGGGCGACGCCCTCGGCGGAGACGGCGGTGGCCGTCGTGGCGGCGCTGGAGGCCGGGGTGCCGGTGGTGCCGCTCAACCCGAAGTCCGGGGAGAAGGAACTCGGGCACATCCTGGCCGACAGCGCGCCCGCGCTCCTCCTGGCCGGCCCCGGAGACGATCTGCCTTCCGTGACAAAGGACTTGCCGCGTCTGGACGTGGACGTGCGGACCACCGGCGGACGGCTCCCCGACCACGTGCCGGTGGGCGGCGAGGACCCCGCGCTCGTCGTCTACACCTCCGGCACCACCGGCCCGCCCAAGGGCGCGGTCATTCCCCGGCGGGCGGTCGCGGCGACGCTGGACGCGCTCGCCGACGCCTGGCGGTGGACCGGCGAGGACGTGCTGGTGCACGGGCTGCCGCTGTTCCACGTGCACGGGCTGGTGCTGGGCGTCCTGGGGCCGCTGCGGCGCGGGGGCTCGGTGCGGCACCTGGGCCGGTTCTCCCCCGAGGGGGTGGCCCGGGAGCTGAACGGCGGCGCCACCATGCTGTTCGGGGTGCCGACCATGTACCACCGGCTCGCCGAGGCCCTCCCCGGCGACCCCGGCCTCGCCGCGGCGCTCGGCCGGGCCCGGCTGCTCGTCTCCGGCTCCGCCGCGCTGCCGGTGCACGACCACGAACGCATCACGGCCGCGACCGGGCAGCGGGTCGTCGAGCGGTACGGCATGACGGAGACGCTGATGAACACCTCCGTGCGCGCCGACGGCGAGCCCCGCGCGGGCACGGTCGGGGTGCCGCTGCCGGGCGTGGAACTGCGGCTGGTGGAGGAGGACGGGACGCCCCTCACGTCGTACGACGGGGAGAGCGTCGGGGAGATCGAGGTGCGCGGGCCGAACCTGTTCACCGGCTACCTGAACCGGCCGGACGCCACGGCCGGGGCGTTCACCTCCGACGGCTGGTTCCGGACCGGGGACATGGCGGTGCGGGACGCCGACGGGTACGTCCGGATCGTGGGGCGCAAGGCCACCGACCTGATCAAGAGCGGCGGTTACAAGATCGGCGCCGGCGAGATCGAGAACGCGCTGCTGGAGCATCCGGGCGTGCGGGAGGCCGCCGTCACCGGGGAGCCGGACGCCGACCTCGGGGAGCGGATCGTGGCGTGGATCGTGCCCGCCGACCGGCACTCGCCGCCTGCCGAGGAGGAGTTGGCCGGCCATGTGGCGCGGCGGCTCGCCCCGCACAAGCGGCCCCGCACGGTGCGGTACCTCGACGTGCTGCCCCGCAACGACATGGGGAAGATCATGAAGCGGGCGCTGCCGTCATGAGCGGCCCGCTGCGGCTCTCCGCGCGCGAGATCCTCGCCCTCGTCCTCGACGTCCCCGGCCCCCCCGGCTCCTCCGGCTCCTCCGGCTCCTTCGACGAACTCCCCCGCCCGGCGCGCGAGTCCGCCCCCGACGGCCCGCTGGCCTGGCCCGGCTACGACGCCTCGCGGGCCCGTGCCGCCGAGCGGACCGGGGAGGCGGAGTCCGTGGTCTGCGGCGTCGGCCGCGTCGAGGGCACCCGGGCCGTGCTGATCGCCTTCGAGTTCGGTTTCCTGGGCGGCTCGCTGGGCGAACGCACCGGCGACCGGCTGGAGGCGGCGTACCGCCACGCCCGTGACCACCGGCTGCCGGTCGTCGCGCTGGTCGCCACCGGTGGCTCACGGATGCAGGAGGGCATGGTCGCCCTCACCCAACTCCAGCGTGTGGCACGGCAGTCGGCGCTGACCCGGCAGGCCGGGCTGGCGCAGATCGCCGTGCTGCGCGATCCGACGACCGGTGGCGGCTGGGCCACCCTGGGCGCGGGCGCCGACGTGGTGCTCGCCCTGCCGGGCGCCCAGGTCGGCTTCGCCGGGTCGCGGGTGCGGCCGCCGGACGCCGATCCCGCCGCGTACACCGCCGAGGCGCAGGTAGCGGCGGGTTCCGCGGACGCCGTCGTGGAGCCGGGGGCGCTGCGGGAGACGCTGGGGCGGTGGCTGCGGCTGCTGACCCGCCCGTCGCAGGAGCCCGCACCGGTCCCCCGCGCCCTGGGTGCACAGGACCTTCCGGCCACCGGCTGGGACGCCGTGCTGCGCGCCCGGTCGCCCCGGCGCCCGCGTGCCGACGCCTACCTGGACGCCTACTTCACGGTGCGCGCCGCGATCGGCGGCGACCGCTGCGGCGGCACCGATCCGGACGGCATGCGGTGCGGCTTCGGCGAGCACCGGGGCCGTACCGTCGCCTACGCCGCCCAGACCGGAACCGCGACCCGGCCCGCCGGCTACCGCACCGCCACCCGGCTGATCCGGCTCGCGGGCCGGCTCGGCATCCCGGTGCTGACCCTGGTGGACACGCCGGGCGCGGCCAACGACGCCGAGGCGGAGCGGCAGGGCGCGGGCGCGGCGATCGCCGAGCTGTTCGGCGCGGTGGCCACCGCGCGGACGCCCGTCACCACGCTGGTGATCGGCGAGGGCGGGTCCGGGGGCGCGCTGGCACTGGCCGCGCCCGGCCGCACCTGGGCCACCCCGGACAGCTACTTCTCGGTCATCGCGCCGGAGGCGGCCGCCGCGATCCTGAAGCGGCCGCCCGGCGAGGTCGAGGCGACGGCCGGCCGACTCCGCATCCGTCCGCAGGACTTGGCGGAGCTGGGGGTGGTCCGCACGGATCTGCCGTGAGGGTGCCGGCGTTCCGGGGAGGGGACGGGAGGGCGTCGTGGCGGATTTCCGTCGGCGGCGGCGGGCGGCGGGAGCGGGAACAGGACAACCTCCCGTACCGTCCGTGACAATGGCGGCGCACGGAGCCGCGGTTCGAGAAGTACGACGGGGGCGTCATGGCAGCAGTGGTGGAGTTCACGACGGACGACGGCGCCGTGGTCGCCGTCGAGGCCGTGGAGGAACAGCGGCCCGGTTCCCGGCTGGTGGCCCGCGGCGACGGCACCGTGCGGGCGGCCCGCACCTTCGAGGGCGCCCTGGAGGGCGTGCGCTCGGCCGCGGAGTCCGCGCTGCGGGTCTTCCGCGACGGCGCGCTGCGGCCCGACGGCGTGGAGATCGAGTTCGGGGTGAAGCTGGCGGCCGAGACGGGCGCGATCATCGCCAAGGGCACGACGGAGGGGCACCTGGTCGTCAGGCTGACCTGGTCCCCGTCGGCGGACCGGCCGCGGGAGGCCGTACCGGCGGCCGCACGGCCGGAGTCCTCCCCCCTGTCATGAGGAGCGCCGAGTGGCAGGCCCGGGTCGAGTGCGCCGGACAGGTCGTCGGAGCGGGCTTCCTGGTCACCCCGCGCACGGTCCTGACCTGCGCCCACGTCGTCCACGAGGGGCCGGCCGGGGCGCTGGCGGTGACCTTCACGGAGCGGCCAGGCTCCGCGCCCGTCGCGGCCCGGGTCGTGGCCGAGGGCGGCTGGGGCGGCGGCGGCACCGACCTCGGCGACCTCGCCGTGCTGGAGCTGGCCCACGAGGTGGACATCGCCCCGGCGGCGCTCGCGCCCGTGGACAGCGCGTACGGCCGGCAGCCGCGCAAGCTCGTCGTGTACGGCTTCCCGCTCGGCTTCGACGAGGGCACGCTGGCCGAGTACCGGGTCACCGCACCGCAGTTGCTCAACCGGGAGTGGATGCAGCTGGAGGCCTGGCAGCCGGACGGGCAGCCGCTCGAACCGGGGTTCAGCGGTGCCGCGGTCACCCTCGTCGACACCGGTGAGGTGGTGGGCATGGTCACGGCGGCGGCCGGGGCGCAGGGTGTGCGCAACGGGCGGATGATGCCCACCGAGGTGATGGCCCGCTACTGGCCCGGTCTCGCCGGGCTCGTCCCCACCTCCGACCACCGCACCGCCGACCGCGCCCGGCTGCGGGAACTGGTCGAGCGGGCCGTCCGCGCTGGCCTGGACTGCGACCCCGTACGGCTCTACCGGGCCGCCGCCGGACCGCTGGACCCCGAGCCGCCGCGCGAGGGCTTCGACTCGCTGCGTTCGGCCGCGCTGTTCGTGCTGTGCGAGATCGACGGCGAGGACGCGGCCGGCACCGTCGCCCGTTTCACCGGGCACGTGGAGGCGCTGTTCCGGGCCCCCGCGGAGGCGCCCGCCGCGCCGCGGTGGTCGCCCATCCTGGTCGACCTGCGGCACAGCGGCGCGGGCGACGGCCAGGTCCGCGTCGAGGTGTCGGCGTACAGCGGGGGCCGCCGGCACCCGGTCGGGTCCGACACCGTCCCGCAGTCCCGGCTGCCCGCCTACGTCCAGGACCGGATCGAGGCGGCGTTCGGGTACCTGACGCCGGGCTGCGACGAGTTGATCGCGTTCGCGCTGCCCCGCGACTGGATCGACCTGCCCGTGGACCGCTGGGCGAGCGCGCCCGACGACGACACCCCGCTCGGCTGCGTGCACCCCGTCGTGGTCACCGACCAGGCGCGGCGGCGGGCGGGCACCCGGCACCAGCTGACCCGCGCCTGGAACCGGCTCGACTCCGCGCCCGGCGCCCGACTGCACCGGGTGGAGTGCGGCACGCCCGAGGAGCCGCGCCGGCTGCGGGTACGGCTGCGGCAGTCCGAAGCCTGTCTCGCCGGGTTCGCCACCGCGCCGGCCGCGCCCCGCACCCGAGCCCACTTCGACACCACGCTCACCGCGCCCGCCCCGCTGGTCGTGTGGTCCCGGGAGGGCTGCGACAGCGACCCCGAGGAGCCCTGCGCGGGCGGCGTCGACTGCACGGGCAAGACCTTCCTGGACCAGCTCGACGACTGCGTGTCCGGCGTCCCGCCCGCAGAACTGCCGCGCCGGATCCTTCAGTTGCGGGAGGAGGCCGACGCCGAGGACGAGCACTGGGCGCGTGACATCCAGTTGCTGTGGGACGACCCGCGCGTCTTCACCGACCCGCACGGCGAGACGGGGGCGCACGTCCGATCGCCCGTGGCCTGACCCGCCCGCCCCACGCCGAGTCCACCGCACGGAGAGATCCCGCATGCCCCACTGGTCCGTCTACACCGGCAACAGCGAGCCGCACGACGGCATCGACGACCTGCCCGCCCCGCCGCCCTGGCGGGCGTTCGACGGCGAACCCGTCCTGCCTCCGCCGCGGGACACCGACGACGAGGCGGCCGTCTCCCCCGACCGCGCGCACCGGGCCCGCACCTACGTGGCCGCCCCCGAGACCGTCCAGCTCGTCAACGCCGCGCTGGTGCTGCGCCGGCCGCTGCTGGTCACCGGACCGCCCGGCACCGGCAAGTCCTCGCTGGCCTACGCGGTGGCGCGGGAACTGCGGCTCGGTCCGGTCCTGCGCTGGAACATCACCAGCCGCTCCGCCCTGTCCGACGGCCTCTACCAGTACGACCCGCTGTCCCGGCTGTACGCGGCGCGGCGGGCGGCGTGGCGGGCGGGGGACGGGACGGCCGGGGCGAAGGCGTCCGGTACCGGCCGGCCGGACGACGGCCCGCCCGCGGGCACCGACGTCGAGGAGCACCTGCGCCTCGGCCCGCTCGGCACGGCCCTGCTCCCCTACGGCCGCCCCCGCGTGCTCCTCGTCGACGAGATCGACAAGAGCGACCTGGACCTGCCCAACGACCTGCTGAACGTGCTGGAGGAGGGGCAGTACGAGATCCCCGAACTGATGCGCGCCGCACGCCGCTCCGGCCCCGGCACCACCGCCGAGGTCCTCGCCGACGGCACGGACGCGCCGGTCGCGGTCACCCGTGGCCGGGTGCGCTGCCGGGCCTTCCCGTTCGTGGTGCTGACGAGCAACGGCGAGCGCGAGTTCCCGCCCGCCTTCCTGCGCCGCTGTGTCCGGCTGCGGCTGCGGCGCCCGGACCACGAGCAGCTCACCGAGATCGTCCGCGCCCACCTCGACACCCCGGCGGGCGAGGCGGAACACCTCATCAACCGCTTCCTGGCCCGCGCCGCCGACGGCGAACTCGCCACCGACCAGCTGCTGAACGCCCTCTACCTCACGGGCGTCGCCGGTCTGGACGCGGACTCCCGCGACGCCCTCGCGGACGAGCTGATGCCGTATCTGAGCGCGACGGCGGACGGCGATGGCTTCTGAGGACCCGCCGACGGCGTCCGGCGGGACACCGCGGGAGCGCGGGGACACGGCCGTCGGCAGGCTCGCCGCGCTCCTGACGGCGGCCACCGGGACCCCGCCGACCCCGCGCGAGCTGGCGGAACTGCTGTGGCTGGCCGCACGGTCCGAGGGCGGCCCGCCGGCCGGGGAGCGGCCCGAGGGGCGCGTGCCGCCCGCTCCCGCGCCGCCGCGCCGGGACGAGACCACCGCGCCCGCCCCGCCCCCGCCCCCGGCCGCACCGCCGCCCCCGCCACGTCCCCCCGCCGGGGCCTCCCGCGTCCCCCTGCACCTGCCGGACCCGGCCCCGCCGCCCCCCGGTGAGCAGGACGGCGGCGCTCCCCTGCTCGCCCCCGCGCCGGCGATGCTCCCCCGCCCCCTCGCCCTCCAACGCGCCCTGCGCCCGCTGAAACGCACGGTGCCGGCGGCCCGCGCCCGGATCCTGGACGAGCGGGCGACGGCCGACCGCATCGCCCGGCTCGGCGCGCACCCGGACGTCTGGCTCCCCGTGCTGCGCCCGGCGCGCGAGCGCTGGCTGCGCCTCGCCCTCGTGCACGACACCGGTCCGACCATGCCGGTCTGGCGCCCTCTCGTGCGGGAACTGCACACCGTGCTGGCCCAGTCGGGCGTCTTCCGCACCGTCACGCTCCACCCCGCCGGTCCCGACGGCCGGGCCCGGCACGTGCCCGACCCGGCGGACGGGCGGACGCTCACCCTGGTCGTCAGCGACTGCATGGGCCCGCAGTGGCGGCCCGGCCCGGCGGGCACCCGCTGGTACGCCACGCTGCGGCACTGGGCGTCCCGGATGCCGCTGGCCGTCGTACAGCCGCTGCCGGAGCGGCTGTGGCCGACCACGGCCCTCCCGGCCGAGCCGGGGGTGCTGTCCGCCCCCGGCGCGGCGGCCCCGGCCACCGCCCTGGCCTTCACCCCGTACGACCCCGAGGCCGGCCGCCCGCACCCCGCCGCCGTCCCGCTGCCCGTCCTGGAACCGGGCGCCCCCTGGCTCGCCCACTGGGCGGCGCTGGTGGCCGGCCCGGGCGGCGCGCGCACCCCGGGCGCGGCGGCCTGGCTGACCCCGGCGCCGCCCGAGCGGGACCAGGCGGCCGACCCGGCGGGCCTGCCCGCGCAGGACCTGGTCCTGCGGTTCCGCGCCACCGCCTCCCCGGAGGCCTTCCGCCTCGCCGGCCACCTGGCCCTGGCCGACCCGTCCGTGCCGGTGATGCGCCTGGTGCAGCGCGCGGTGGAGCGCGACCCGCGCCCGCAGCACCTCGCCGAGGTGATCCTCAGCGGCATGCTCACGGCGGTGCCGGGCCCGCCCGGCTCGTACGCCTTCCGGCCCGGCGTCGGCGAACTGCTCGTACGGACCCTCCCCCGCACCGCGCGCGGCCGCACCCGCGACCTCCTGGAACGGATGGGCCGCCTCATCGACGACCGGGCGGGCCGCACGGCGGGCGAGTTCCGCGCGCGGACCGGCACCGGGGACGCGGGGGCGGCGTTCGCGACGGTCACCGAGGAGACCGTACGGCGACTGGGCGCGGGCACCGGTGACGCCGTACGGCCGGAGCCCGCCGGTTCCGGACCGGACGGCGACCGGGACGCCACGGCCCGCCCCACCCTGCTGTTCGAGACCGGCACCGACCTCGGCACCCGCCCCGAGGCGCGGATCAGCCTCGAGTACGCCGTGCACCAGGTCCTGTCCCGCGGCGGTCTGGCCCCGCAGCAGTACGAGGTGCTGGTGCGGCCCGACGGGTACCGCGTCCGCGTCGACCCCGGCGTCTTCCTGCTGCCGGTGCTGGCGGCGGCCCTGCGCTGGCTGCCGGGGCCCCTGACCGACCGGGCGGCGGCGCCGCGGCTGCGGGTGACCTTCCAGGACGGGCGGCCGACCGCGCCCCCGCCCCCGCCGCCACAGGGGGCCGCCCCGGTGCTGGTGCTCGTCCCGCCCGCCCTCTACGAGGCGTTCGCCGACAGCTCCGCCGCCGCCGGACCGCACCGCTTCCGCCCGCTGTACGGGGACGCCCCCGACGCCCCGCCGCTCGCCTGGTACTGCCCGCTGCCCGCGCCGCGCGCCGAGGAGGAGCGGGACCTGGTGCGCGGCCCCCTCATCGCCAGGGGCCCCGACCAGCCGAGCACACCCGTGCCGGGCCGGTCCGCCGTCGTGCACCTGTCGTCCGGACGCCCGCCCGCCCTCCTCGACCCGGCCGACCCGCACGCCGGGCGCCTGCCGCGGCCGTTGACGTACTACGAGGTCGACCTCACGCCGCGGCAGGCCACCCGTACGGTGACGCTGCCCAGTTCCGGCAAGGGCGACTTCGTGGGGACCGCCGAGCTGACCTGGCGGGTGGAGGACCCGGTCGCCTTCGTGCGGGCGGAGACCACGGGGGTCGCGGACCGGCTCCTCGCCCATCTGCTCCAGGCCGCGCCGCGCGTCACCCGTCACCACTCGCCGCGCCGGGCGGCCGGGGCGCAGCGCGCGCTCGGCACACAGCTGGGCGGGTGGCCGGTGCCGGGGCTCGCGGTGCACTGCACGGTGCGGCTGGCCCCGGAGTGGGCGCCGCCGCCCGCGCCACCGCGGCCGGCCCCGGCCGGCGCGTCCTCACCGACCGGCCTCCTCGCGGGCGCCGACGCCGTGCTGCTCGGCTTCGACGGTCCGGTGGCCCGGCTGTTCACGGCGACGACGGCGCGTCGGGCCGCGCTGGACCTGCTGGCGGTCGCCGCCGAGCGCGGCCCGGGAAACGCGTCGGCGGGCCTTCCGCCGTCCGCCCCGGCGGCACGGGACGCGCCGGCGCATCCGCTGGACGTGCTGCGCGTGTACGCCCGCGACCCGCTCGGGCCCCTGCTGCGGGCCCGCCTGGACGAACTGGAACTGGCGGCGGTCCCGCACGCGCCGACCACCCACCACTGCGTCGCCCTGGTGCGCGCGCTGCACGAGTCGGGCCGGCGGGTGGCCGTGGTGACGGACGTGTGCGAGGAGGCCGTACGCCGCTACGTGGAGCCGTACCGGCTGCCGCTGGACGGCGTCCACGGGCGCGGTCCGCATCCGGCGCCGCTGATGCCGGACCCCGAGTGTCTGCTGGGGGCGCTGCGGTCCCTGGACGTCGGGGCGGCGGCCGGCGTGCTGATCGGGGCCACGGTGGCGGAGCTGACCGCCGCCCAGCGGGCGGGCCTGCGGTTCGTCGGCCTCGCGCGCAGTCCCACCGTGGAGCAGGAGCTGCGGGCCGCCGGGTGCCGGATGACCGTCCGGTCACTGACGGAGGTGCTGGAGGCGGCGCGCGCCCGGTAGGCCCCGGGCCCGGGGCGGCGGTCGAAACGGTGACGGACGGCGCGCCCCCCGTTCGGCGGCTCCCCGCCCGGCCCCCTCCAGCGGGCGCCCGGCCTCCCGCACCCGCACGATGCGAAGGAGGGTCACCACCCGGCGGCCCGCTCACGAAGGCCCGGCGGCCGCCACGGCCTGTGCTCTCGGGAGGACCTTCCATGACCACCAGCCTGGAGCAGCTGCGCCGCTGCCACTTCGCCGTCGACCTCGGCGCGGCGCGGACGCGGGTGTACGTCAAGGGGGCCGGCCTCGTCGTCGACCAGCCGTCCGTCGCCGCCATGAACACCCGCACCGGCGCGCTGATCGCGGTCGGCGAGTTCGCCGAGAAGATGACCGGCCGCACCCCGCACCACATCCGCGTCATCCGCCCGGTCTCCGGCGGCACGGTCGTCGACATCGAGATGGCACAGCGCATGCTGCGGCACCTGATCGGCGACAAGATCCGCCGCCAGCTGCGCCGCAAGCCGTTCCTGCGGGCCGCCGCCTGCACCCCGCACGACGCCGACCCGCTGGCCCGGCGCGCGGCCGTCGAGACGCTCGTCGGGCTCGGCGCCCGGCGCGTCGAACTCGTCGACACCCTCATCGCCGCCGCCGTCGGCTGCGGGCTGCCCGTGGAGCGGCCCGAAGCCACCATGATCATGGTGTGCGGGGCGGCCGCCACCCAGGTCGCCGTCCTCTCCCTCGGCTCGATCGTGACCGCCGAACGCATCCCCGTCGGCGGCGAGGCCGTGGACCACGCGATCGTCCAGCACCTGCGCCACGAACACGAGTTGATGCTCCCGAGCCAGTCCGTACGGCCGCTCCAGCTGGCCCTGTCCGGCAACGGCCTCACCCCGGAGGGCCCGGCCTCCACGGAGATCCACGGCCGGGACGTGGCCACTGGCCTGGCCCGGTCCGTGCAGGTCGACACCGCGGCCGTGCGGGACGCCATCGAGACTCCGCTGACCGCCGTCCTGGACGGCATCGGACGGGTGCTGCGGGACTGCCCTCCGGACCTGGTGGCCGACCTGGGCGACCGCGGGATCATGATGGTCGGCGGCTCCGCCCTGCTGCCCGGCTTCGACCAGATGCTCCGTGAGGCCACCGGCATGCCGGTGCACATCGCCGAACGGCCCGACATCTGCGCCGCCCAGGGTCTGGGCGCGATGCTGGAGGGCAGGATCGCGCCCCTCACGCTGCGGCCCATCGCGACGGCCTGACGGGGCGTCAGGCACGTACGGGGTGTGTCACGGGCCTTCCGGGGCGGGTCCGCGACCGACGCACGGCCCCCGGCGCGACCCCGTTCCCGGTCGGCCGGCAGCCGTGCGTCAGCCATACGGTGCGCCGCACGGCCCCACTCCGCGAGCGCGTGTGGCGTCCTGCCCGGTCCTACGCCGCGAGCGCGTGACCGGGGTGCAGGACGACCTTGGTGTAGCCCTCGATCCGCTGGTCGAACTTCTCGTACGCCATCGGCGCCTCCTCCAGCGACATCTCGTGGGAGACCACGAAGCTGGGCTCCGCACGCCCCGCGATGATCATGTCGCGCAGCTGGCGGTTGTACCGCTTGACGTTGCACTGGCCGGTGCCCATCTGCTGGCCCTTCTCGAACATCCTGCCGATGGAGACCAGCAGCTGGCCGTGCTTGGCGTGCTCGTCGGGTCCGCCCGGGTCGGACGGCACGTACAGGCCCGGTATGCCGAGCATGCCGGTCGGCCGGACCGTCTCGACGAGGGTGTTGAGGACGACGGCGGGTTCCTCGTGGCTCGCGTCGTCGTGCGCCTGGGCCTGGTAGCCGACGGCGTCGACGCCCTTGTCGGTGCCCTCGCCGCCGGTCTGCTCCTTGATCTGCTCGGCCGGATCGCCCTGGGTGAAGTCGATCGGGACGACTCCGATCTCCTCGGCCTTGGCGAGCCGCTCGGGCACCCGGTCCACGCAGAACACCTTCGCCGCGCCGCGCAGCATCGCGGAGTACGCGGCCATCAGCCCGACCGGGCCGGCACCGAAGACGGCCACGCTCTCGCCGGGGGTCACCTGGGCGAGTTCGCACCCGTGGTAGCCGGTCGGGAAGATGTCGGCGAGCAGCACGAAGTCGGTCTCGAACTCGTCGCCCGGCGGCAGCTTCAGACAGTTGAAGTCGGCGTAGGGCACCCGCAGCCGCTCGGCCTGCCCGCCGATGAACGGCCCCATGGCCACGTAGCCGTAGGCGCCGCCGGCGAAGCCGGGATTGACCGTGAGACAGAAGCCGGTCTTCCCGGCGAGGCAGTTCTTGCAGAATCCGCAGGCGACGTTGAACGGCATGACGACCCGGTCGCCCTCGGACAGGGAGGTCACGCCCGAGCCGACCTCCTCGACGATGCCGAGGTTCTCGTGCCCGAACACGATGCCCGCCGGGGCCGCGGTCCGGCCCTCGTACATGTGCAGGTCGGAGCCGCAGATGGCGGACGACGTGACGCGCACCAGCACGTCGTTCGGGTGTTGGATCTGTGGATCGTCGACATCCCTGATGGTGACACTGAAAGGCTTCTCGTAGACGACGGCTTTCACCTGGCTCACCTCCGCGTCGAACGCCGGGTGACGACGGACCGCCCCGACCGAGGTCCTCGCCGGCACGCGGCGACGGCCCCTCGGTCCGTTTCGCAGCCTCGAGCGCTCTGGCTCCCACTGGTACTTCCAGGGAACGCCCGTCCCGCACGCGCTGCAACCCCCACCGGAACACCGCGCGGGGAGGTGCACGCGGTGCCAGATGGCGCCGTGCGGGTGACACGCGGTGCCGCCGGGGGTGCGGGCGGCCGCCCGGTCCGCACCGGCCCGTCCGCGCACGACACCGGCGCCCCGTCCGCCCTGGCCGGCGTCGGCCCGAGCCGCCGCACCGTCCGGCGCGACCGCCCCGCCGACGACAAGCGGCTGCGAACCGTGCCCGACGGGGCGAACGCCGCCCGATGCTGCACTAGCCTCTTCACACTCCACGAAGGCGAACTGACTTACGTCGAACACCGTTTAGGGGAACACCCGTGTCAGATCAGCGGCCGTCGCCATCGGACCCGGCGACGAGCGAGGCCGCCGCGCTGCGGCAGGCAGGCGCCTCCCCCCTGCGTCCGGACGACCCCGAACAGGTCGGCCCCTACGTGCCGTCGGCCCGGCTGGGCAGCGGCGGCATGGGACGCGTCTACCTGGCGCGCCCCGTCGACGACAGCCCCGGCCTGGTCGCCCTGAAGGTGATCCGGCCGGAGTACGCGGAGGACCCCCGGTTCCGGCGTCGGTTCGAACGGGAGGCGGCCGTGCACGCCAGGCTGCGCACCCCGCACGCGCCGAAGCTGTGCGGCACCGGTTTCCGGGACGAACTGCTGTGGATGGCCACCGAGTACCTCCCCGGACCGGACCTCGCGCAGGCCGTACGGGAGGACGGCGCGCTCGCCACCACCACGGTCTGGCAGGTGGCGGAGCACCTCGCGCGGGCCCTGTGCGAACTCGCCGCCGCGGACATCGTCCACCGCGACCTCAAGCCGTCCAACGTCCTGCTCACCCTCCGCGGCGCGCACGTCATCGACTTCGGGATCTCCAGGGCGGCGGAGGCGAGTTCGATCACCGGCACGGGCAACCGGGTCGGCACGCCCGCCTACATGTCGCCGGAGCACCTCAGGACGGGCCGCTCCGACACGGCGTCGGACGTGTTCTCGCTGGCGGGGACGCTGGTCTTCGCGGCGTCCGGACGGGCCCCGTTCGGCGACGGCACCGGCGTCGACGTCATGCACCGGGTGGCCTTCGAGGAGCCCGACCGGGAACTGCTCGGCGAGATCTCGTCGGCGGACCCGGCACTCGGCTCGCTGCTGTCGGCCTGCCTGGCCAAGGAGCCCGGCCGGCGCCCCACCCCGGCGGAACTCCTGCGGACGGCCGCGCGGCACGCCGGTCCGCCCGGCTGGCCCGACCCGCTGGGCGGCAGGGTCCTGGCCCGGCAGCGGGCGTACGAGGTGCTGTTCCGCCTCCCGGTCGACCGCAGGGCCCGCTTAGGCCGCCCGACCCCGGCGCCGCCCCCGCCGCCCGCGGAACCGGCGCCCTCTCCCGCGGCGACGCCTGCGCCCGGCGTCCCTCGCGGCGACCGGCGCCGCAAGCCGCTGCTGGCCGGCGCCGCCGGCGTCGTCCTCTGTCTGACCGCCGCGGGCCTCTACGCCCTGACCGGCCGGGACGGCCCCGCCACGGCCGACTCCCCCGGACCGGCCGCGACCGCCCCCGCCGGGCCCGGTGCGGGTGGCGGCGGCACCGCCTCCCCCCTCTCGCGCGACGCCCTCAGCGGCACGTCCACCCGGGGCGGCAGCGCGGCCCGCCCCGACGGCTCCACCGACGAGAGCTCCGGCCCCTTCGCCACCGCCTCCCCGTCCTCCTCCGACGGCCGTACGCCCGCTCCCGCCGCCCCACCGGCCGGCCCCGGCGCCTCCACCGACCCCGCCCCGGTCCCGAGCAGCCCCGCCGCGGACCCCGTGACCGCGCCCTGGAACACCGACTGCACCCACTACCTCGGCAGCGGCCGCACCCGCCGGGGCGACACCGGCAAACGCGTCCTGCAGGTGCAGTGCATGCTGACGGAGCGCGGCTACGGCCTCGTCGGCGGCGACGCCGACGGCGACTTCGGTTCCGGCACGGAAACCGCCGTACGCGATTTCCAGAACGACCGGGGACTGACCGCCGACGGCATCGTCGACCACGACACCTGGACGGCCCTGCGCGCCGGGAACTGACGGTCCGACGCCCACTCAGGACGCAACGGGCCAGGGCCGGTTGCGTCCACCCGATCTCCCTTCTCACCCCCGTGACCTGCGGCGAGAGTAGTTCCTGCCACCGGGCGCACCACCCGCTGCGAACCCCCACAGCTGCACCTGCAGGGCAGTTGTCCGGGGAGTGACGTGCCATCGCCCGCTCGACTTCCACGCCGCAGGAGAACACCATGAAGCTGGGCAACACCGTTCGTCGCGCCTCCGCCGCCCTCGCCGTCGGCGCCATGTCCCTCGGACTGGTCACGGTCACCGGCGGAGCCGCGCAGGCCGCCGCCTCGTGCACCGGTGACGTGTCGATCTACGGCACGCTGTCGGACGGCAAGCTGACGTACACGCAGATCGCGCCGAACACCGGCGACCGGGTCAAGACGCTGATCGGACCGGCCCTCGGCTTCACGCCCAAGGCGATGGCGACCCTCAACTTCAACACCGTCCTGGTCACCTCGACCGCCGGCGACCTCTACCGGGTGGACGTGCAGACGAACAACACCTCGCTCACCCTCGCCGGGGTCGAGAAGATCTGGGACGGCGGCTGGACCTTCGACAAGATGGTCTACGACGGTGCCGGTCACCTCTACGGAACGGTCGAGGGCCAGCTCCACCAGTACCTCGTGTCGCAGGACAAGCCCCAGGGCTCCGCGCACATAGGCCAGCACGTCGTCATCGACACCGGCTTCATCCTGAAGACGCTGGCCGCGGCCGGCGACGACCGCATCATCGCCTCGACCGCGGACGGCCGTCTGCTCAGCTACAAGATCAACGGCGTGAACGACTGGGACCGCGCGGTCCTGAAATCGAGCGGCTGGTCGGGGGTGGACTCGCTCTCCTCGCCGGGCGGCGGCCTCTACTACGGCCGTACCAACGGCGGCATGTACTGGTACCACGACGTGGACCCGACCGACGGTGACGGCAGCGACATCGCGTACCACTCCAACGACCCGGTGGACGCGTCCGGCTGGACCCAGAGCCTGCTGTCGGCCTACGCGGACAACTGCGCCTACGTGCCGCCGGCCCCTCCGAAGTCCGTACAGGGCGGCACGATCTACCGCAACGAGGTCATCGCCCGGGCCAAGGACTGGTACAACCGCAACGTCCAGTACAGCCAGAGCGCCTACGCCACCGACGTCGACGGCGACCACTCCTACCGCACCGACTGCTCCGGCTTCGTCTCCATGACCTGGCACCTCACCACTTCGCTGACGACTTCGACCCTCCCCGGCGCGGGCACGCAGATCTCCAAGGCCGACCTCCGGCCCGGTGACGCGCTGAACTCCAGCAGCGAGGGGCACGTGGTCCTCTTCGCGGGCTGGAAGGACCAGGACGCGGGCTCCTTCTACTACTACTCCGAGGGCAGCCCGAGTTCCGACATGAACTACTCGACCGCCAACGTCTACAGCGGCACCATCGACAGCCACCCGGCCTCGTCGTACGTCGCCCTGCGCTACGACAAGATCGCCTGACACACCGCCCGACGCCCCGAAGGCCCCGCCGATTCCGGCGGGGCCTTCCGCGTTCCGGTCGGCTGCCCCGAAACGGCCGTCCCGGAACCCTGCCGTCCCCCTTTCAAGATCACCTACGCTCCGTGGAGCCGATCGGACCCGCGTGACCGCAGGAGCCCTCACCGTGCAGCAGACCGGCAGATTCCTCACCGCCGCGACAGCCACCGCAGCAGCCGTGGCGGCTGGCCTGCTCCTTGCCTCGGCACCCGCCGGGGCGGCGCCGAACCGGCAGACGGTCTCCACCGGCCCCACCTGGAGCTGCGCCCCCACCGTCGTCCACACCGCCAGGGCGGGTGCGGGTTTCCAGGCCTGTCTCGTGCGCGACGCGAGCGACGACGCGCAGACCGTCCTGGTGGTCGTCGACGGCCCCGGCTCGGCCGTGACGCTCTCGGTGACCGTCACCTCGGACTTCGCGGCCTCCGCCGGCTGCTCGACGTACACCCTGACGGCCGGAGAGCGCCGGGGCTGCTTCGGCACGACCGCGCACGTGCCGGACTGCCTGGACGGCGCCGGCCACCCCGACCCCGACGACCAGACGTACGGCGGAACCGCCCGGCTCACCGTGAACGGCGTGACCGGATCGACCAGTTCACCGAGGACCGGCTGCATCCCCGTCCGAGACACCGCGGCCCCGGCGGCCCCGGGCCCGGACGGCTCACGCGAAAGGGCGGCGCCCCCTCGGTCCGAGGGGGCGCCGCCCTTTCCTGTGTCCAGGTGATCAGTACCAGTTGTTGGCCCGCCAGAAGTCCCACGCGCCGCACGGCGAGCCGTAGCGGCCGTCGATGTAGCTCAGCCCCCACTTGATCTGGGTGAGGGGGTTCTCCTTCCAGTCGTCGCCCGCGACATCCATCTTGGAGGCGGGCAGCGACTGCGGGATGCCGTAGGCGCCGGAGGACGGGTTGGTGGCGTTCCAGCGCCAGTTGCTCTCGTGGTCCCAGAGCTGCTCCAGGCAGGACCACTGGGCGGAAGTGGCCCAGGCGGCGTCCTTGTTGTTCATCATCTGCCGGCCGGCGGCCTTGACCTCGGTGCTGTCGTCCCGGTCGACCGTGTCCGTGGTGGTGGTGCAGGTGTAGGTGCCCGGCTGGGCGGACAGCAGCTTCTGCGTCCAGCCGCTGGTGTTGACCGGGTCGTCCAGGTGGTACGAGATGTCGGAACCGGAGCCGTCGGTGGGGTTGGCGTCCTTGTACCAGTACATGGCGCCGGTCGAGAGCCGACCGTAGTAGAGGCCGCCGCCGGGCGAGACGAGCTGGTTGAAGCCGGACCAGCCGGACGTCTTCAGGGCGTTGCTCTTCCAGGAGCCGGCGCCGGCGATCGAGTAGTCGAGCAGGCGCCCGTCCTCGGTGGTGGCGCTGAGCCGGTCGTCGCCGGTGGCGGTGAGCGTCTTCAGGACGAACCCGGTGTCGATCTCGGTGCGCACCCCGATGTGCTGGGAGCCCGCGGGCTTGTCCTCGGTCACGTTGTAGCGCAGCAGCAGGCCCGCGGCCGTGGTGCCGTAGAGGTGGCCGTGGCCGTCGTAGGTGAGCTTGTCGTGGGTCCAGCCGCTGTCGGCGATCTTCACCGGTGCGTTGAGCAGGGCCAGGCTGGTGTTGTTGGTCTTGACGTCGACGCGGTAGAGGGCGCCGGAGGTCGACGTCATCAGCACGGTGTTGAAGTTGAGGGTCGCCATCGCCTTCGGCTCGAAGCCGAGGTCGGGGCCGACGAGCACCTTGGCGAGGTCGCCGGTGGCCGGGTTGATGCTGCTGAAGGTCAGCCTGCCGTCGTCGAGCACACCGTAGATGTTGACCCCGCCCGAACAGGTGGTGGCCGCTTCGGCGGTGGAGGCGGTGACCGTCAGGAGTCCGGTGGTGAGGACGCCGGCGGTCAGCAGGCCCGCGATTCTACGGCCGTTCGTGCGGATGTTCTTCACTTTTCGGTCCCCCCTGGGGCAGGTGCGATCGGTCGGTCGGGCATCGGAAGGCGGTCGGCGGTGCGACCCGTGCGCAAGGTGCGTGCCGCCGGGTGGAGGCGGCGGCCGGTCTACTGCCAGCCAGCATCGGCCGGGGCGACCTGCCAGCCGGCGTCGGCGACGACGGAGGAGGACGTGTCGGCTTCGGACGGGGACGCGACGGCCGGGGCGGCGACGGAGGCGGCGATGACGAGGGAGGCGACCACGGCGGCCTTGACGATCCGAGTGCGAAGCATGACTGGTCCCGTTTCTGAATCGATTGCGGTGTCCCGGTCCGGTGGCCGCGTCCCGCGGTGACGCTCGCCCTGGCCGGTGATCAATAGCTTCGTCGCAGCTCAAGGCCGTGAGAAGGGCCCACGGGTGGACGGAAGGGGCCTTGGACTCATGCGTCCACGGCGGCCGTTTCAGTCCACCGGCTGCGGCACGAACGCCAACGGCAGCAGCGGTACCCCCGCGCCGGTCAGCCGTGCCGCCGCCAACTGCGGTACGGCGTCACGCAGTCGGCCGCAGACCCGGACGGCCCGCTCCTCCGCCTCGTCGAGCGCACCGGCCACGACGTAGAAGCCGAGCGTGAGCGTGGACGAGGAGCGGGGGTGCACGGCGACGTGCTCGACACGGTCACCGGGGAGAATTGCTGATCGCACCAGGACCTTGACGTCGTGCGGGAGTCGTTCTCCGTACGGCAGTTCCAGATGCGTGTGCACAAGGTACATGCGCTCCAGGGTCGCAAGCGGAGAACCCCCAGGGGCCCCTCCGGCGTGGCCGGTTGAGGCCGGGGCCCGTTCCGGCCTCCCGCTCTCTCCCCGTGACGGAGCCTCACCTGTCTGCGAAGATCTTGTTCGAATCAGGGACGTGTCGTGCAGAAAATGGGGGCCACATGTTGACCGCACTCGGACTCGACACCGTCGCGGAGACGGTGTACCGCGCCATGCTCAGAGAGCCGGCGGCCGGCGTCACGGCGCTGACCGCCGAGGTGGGGTTGCCCGAGGAGGAGGTGCGCGACGCCCTCGACACGCTGAGCGAACTGGCTCTGGTGCGTCCCGCCGCCGGGGACGCGGGCCGGCTCCGCGCGGTCTCCCCCGACATCGGCATGGAGATCCTGATGGCCCGCCAGCAAGCGCAACTGGCGGCTCACCAGCAGCGTCTGGAGGCCTCCCGGGCGGCCGCGGCCCAGCTCATATCCGAGTACGCCGAACTCCGACCGGACGCCAGTCACCCGGGGGTGGAACAGCTCGTCGGACTCGACCAGATCCGCGACCGGCTGGCGGTGCTCACCCGTGAGGTGACGGAGGAGTTCCTGGCCTTCGCGCCGGGCGGGCCGCAGACCGCCGAGAACATGGCCGCGTCCCGGCCGCTGAACCAGGACCTCCTCGGCCGCGGGGTCCGCATGCGGACGATCTACCTCGACAGCGTCCGCACCCACCGGCCGACCGTCGAACACGCCACCTGGCTCTCCGGGCTGGGCGGCCGGGTCCGCACGGTCCCCTCCCTGCCGACCCGCATGATCCTCATGGACCGGCGGATCGCCATGATCCCGGTCAGCAGCGACGACACCGCCGCCGGAGCGGTCCTGCTGACCGGGCAGGGCACGCTCACCGCGCTGTGCGCGCTCTTCGAGACCACCTGGGAGGCCGCCCAGCCGCTCGGCGAGGTCGTCCCCACCGATCCCCACGGCCTCACCGGCCAGCAGGCGACCGCCCTGAGACTGCTGGCCGAGGGCCACACCGACGAGACGATCGCCAAGCGGCTCGGGGTCTCCCACCGCACGGCCCGGCGGATCGCCTCCGAACTGATGGACCGCCTCGCCGCCCGCAGCCGCTTCGAGGCCGGCGTCCGGGCCGTCCAGCAGGGCTGGCTTCCGGCCTGCCCCTGACCGCACGGCCGCGGACCCGGCCCCGACGTCCTCCCCGGGGTTCGCGCGGATGGCCCGAACAGGTGCCGTCGTGCCGCCCGCGGATCCGCGGTCCACCGTCACGACGCCCTCCGAACCTGCTCCGGCAGTCCGGACTCGGCCTGGAGCCCGACTTCGCCGACGGCCCCGCACCGCACCGAGGAACCGACCGGGTCACCGGCCGCGGGGCCCTGATCCCGAACGCCACTCGGGCCGAAGGGGAGGAGGTTCCTCTCAGCTGTCCAGCCCGGCGCAGAGGGTGCTCACCTTCTCGTGGGCGGCCACCGCCCCGGCACCCTTCACGTCGAAGGTCTGCAGACGTCTCGTGATGTCCTGCAGAGCCTTGTCCAGAGCCTCGTAGCGGCTGTCCGACTTGGCTGCGGAGTGGGCCAGGGCGGCAGCACCGCCGGCACGGTTGTAGAAGGCCTCGGAGGCGTTGTCGTCGTCACCGAACACCTTGCTCAACGCGGGGACCCGTTCCCATGCCTCGCAGGCGCCCGCCGCATCGGCCGCCGCGTCGTCGAGCCCGGTGCCGGACGCCGCGCCGCCCGGGCCGACCCACAGGAGCCAGCCGATACCGAGGCCCGCACCGGCGGCGACGAGGGCGGCCACCAGCGGCGCGACCCACCGGGAGGGGGCACGGGCGCCGGCGGCCGGAGCCGGCGGGGTGGCGGGGGGAGGCGGTACGGGCGCAGGGGCAGTCATCGAAACGGCTTCCTTCGGCATACGGGGAGACGGACCGGTCACGGGCACCGACCGCAAGTGAACCACCCCCGCCACCGGCCGTGTTGACGAAACCGGACGCCCATCCCCCCGACGTCGCCGGGCCCGGGCTCCTGTCCCGTCCGAGCGCCCGTCGCCTGGGTGCGGCCGCCTCTCCGGTCGCCGACCCGAACGGCTGCGGGGTCGACGAGGGGGAACCGACGGCGAAGGGCTCCGGCGGCCCGGAGTCGCGCAGTCGGCCCAACGGACCGCTCCTGCGGCGGCGGAGCCGGCGGGCCTGCGTAGCATGAGGGCTGTGACAGCCCGTGCAGAGCACCTCCGAGCGTCATCACCCGCGGGGTGGTGGCCGGCGCTGCTGGTGCTCGGGCTGCTGGTCGGCCTGATCGGCATGCACGGCCTCGCACCGGGCGGATCCACCGGCACCGGCCACCACTCCTCGTCCTCCTCCCACTCCCGGCCCCCCTGGGGCTCCCCCCACTCCGCCGCCGCGCAGCACGCGGAGCCGACGGTGGTGAGTGCCGCACACCTCTGCCACGGCGGCGGTGACGGCCGCGGGCACGCGGAGCATGCCGATCCGACGTGTTCCTCGGGCGCCGTCGGCGCGGGCCCGCTCCTTCCCGTGCCGGCCCTCGACCCCACCGGTCGGGCGGGGGAACCGGTGGGCGGCCGCTCGTCCACGACGACCGGACCGGAGGGCGCTCGCGCGCCTCCGTCCCTCGCCGAGCTGCAACTCCTGCGGATATAGGCCGGTTCCGAGCCGTGTCGCCGCCGCCGCGCGTATCGCGGCGGGCAGGCGTACGGCTCTCCGCCGTGTCCCGCGCCCTTCGCGCGCCCCTTCGCACACCGCAGGAGTTCCCGCATGACCAGCACTCGTTCCCTGATCCGCCGCGCCGCGCTCGGCACGGTGGCCGTCACCGCCGCCCTCGTCCTCGCCGCCTGCGGCAGCGACGACGGCGGTTCCGACTCCGGAGCCGGCGCCGGCTCCGCGGCCGGGGAGTCGGCCCCGGCGAGCGCCGCGACCACCGCCGAAGCGCACAACGACCAGGACGTGTCCTTCGCGCAGGGCATGATCCCGCACCACGAGCAGGCCGTTCAGATGGCCCGCATGGCGGAGAGCCGCGCCTCCTCCAGCAAGGTGAAGGACCTCGCCGCACGCATCGAGAAGGCGCAGGACCCGGAGATCACGACCATGTCCGGGTGGCTGAAGGCGTGGGGTGAGGACGTGCCCACCTCCATGCCCGGCATGGACCACTCGATGCACGGCACGGACGGGTCCTCGGACCCGGGCATGCCCGGGATGATGGACACCGAGGACATGGACGAGCTGATGAGGGAGTCCGGCAAGGGCTTCGACTCGATGTTCCTCACCATGATGGTCGAGCACCACGAGGGGGCCGTGGAGATGGCCACCACGGAGAAGGAGAAGGGCCGGTACGCGCCGGCCAAGGAGATGGCCGCGGACATCATCACCGCGCAGAACGCCGAGATCGAGGAGATGAACAAGCTCCTCGGCAAGAGCTGACGACACCACCGTGCGGGGTCCGGGCCCGCGTCCGCGCGGGCCCGGGTCTCAGGGTTTGGTGAGGGGGCCGGCGTGCAACGCGCTCAGGCGGCGCCGGTACTCCTCCTCGTCGATCTCCCCGCGGGCCAGCCGCTCCCGGAGGATGTCGTCCGGGGTGGGCGGGGCCGGGGTGCGGGTGTGTTGCCGCGGGCTGTCGAGGGCGCGGATGCACAGCACGACGACCGTGATGACCAAGGCCCAGAACAGGATCATGCCGGTGGACATCGCGAACCAGCCCCACCCGCCGACGTCGTGGTCGTACCAGAACATCATCGCCACTCACCTGCTTCGGCGTGCCGGCGATCGGAGGGCCGGACGGCCCCCGGGACTTCTCGCCTTCACCGACATGGTCCCTCCGGCCGGGGCGGCGGGGCCGGGGCCGGACGGTCCAGGGTCACTGGGCCGTTCGGCCCTTGCCCGGCGGGGGTACGGCCCCGTGTCGCGTCCGCCACCGACGGCCCGAGCGAGGAAGACCGACAGCGCTGACGGCTGCTCGGGCCGGCCGCCGGGACGCTCGGCCCACGTCGGTGCTCCGCCCGCGACAAGGGAACGTTTCCTCTGGCCGGGGGCCGTGCAGAGTGGGGCGGGTGGGACTCGAACCCACGGCCGGCGGATTATGAGTCCTTTGAGGATCTTGGCGGCCCTTGTCGATCAATGCCAATCTTGGCCGTTTCCCCAGCTCAGACGCGGTATGGCGCCTCAGTGCTTCTCGGCCCTTGTCAGTCTTTTCCGATCCTTGTGTCCAACCTGCGTCCAGAACGCGTCCCGGATGGGCACGCTCACCCGGTTCACGGACCCTCTTCCCAGCCGAGGAGAGGCTCTCGAAACCATGCGGAAGCGGACGGGGTGAGCCGTGCACTGGGCACTGGGCACTGACAGGTGTGGCTCAGCCGCTCGTGGGGAAGCTCGCGGTGCTCATCGGGCACTGGGGCGGTCGCGTCGCGGCAGCCGCTCGGCGACCAGGTCGTAGGAATCTTCGACCGCGTCGGTGACCAGCCGCTCGGTGATGCCGGGGCCAGGCCCGAGCGAGATCCAGTGGCGTTTGTCGAGGTAGCGGCCCGGTGAGATCGAGGGGTAGCCGCTTACATGCGCGCGGGCGTGTTCGGGTTCGCACTTGACCGTGATGATCTGTTCGTCCGGGTCGTCGGTGACGATCAGGAACACTTTCCCCGCGACCTTGTACACGTCGAGTCCCGGGGTGAAGGGGTAGCCGTGGCTGACGTCGGGGAGGGCCAGGGCCGCCCGGCGGGCGGTGCCCTGGAGCCGCTCACCCGCCGCGCTCACCGGGCCCCCCGCGTGCCGGTGCCGTAGGTGTGCGGGTCGACAGGCCGCTCGGCCTTGGGCAGGTGAGCGACAACGAGACGATAGGAGTCGGTGACGAGCTCCCTGACGAGTTCCTCGTCGACGCCTTCTCCGCTCTCCAGGGTGATCCAGTGCTTCTTGTTCATGTGGTAGCCGGGGGAGATGTGGCTGTACTGCTCCCGCAGGGCGTAGGCCTCTCCGGGGTCCGCCTTGAGGATCACGACAGGCCGCCCCGGGACGTCGGTCATCAGCATGAACACCTTGCCGCGCACCTTGTAGACCTCCCAGTCGGGGCCGAAGGGGTGCTCCAGCTGGGCCCCGGGGAGTTCCTCCGCGCAGTCGGCGGCGGTCTTGTGCAAGGCCGATCCATTCATGGGTGGTGAGCCTCCTCAGGTGGTGACGGGCTGCGGCATCGCAGAAGGCGCGGAGCGCGCCGCGCGGGCGCGCCGGCACGTCCCATCCTTCCGCCGCAGCCGACCGGAAGGGCGGTAGGCTGCGGACACGTGATGGTCGACAAGCGACACCCCGACCCGAGCGGAAGCACGGCCGGACCAGCTGCGGTTCAGCTGTACGATTTCCAGCCCCCGGTCGGTACTCCCTACGGTCTTGAAGTGAGTACCGTCGAGGATTTCTTCGCCCAGCACGACGACTGGCCGTGGAACCCGCCCCGGCCGGGCCGTGCCACCTTCCACTACCTCATCGCGGTCACCGAGGGTGAGCTGCTACACGACGTCGACTACGTGACGTGGACCGTCGCGCCCGGTCAGTGGCTGTGGGTGCGTCCGGGGCATGCCCAGTGCTGGCATCCGCCCGGCGCGGCCCGCGGCCCGTTCATCCTGTTCGAACCGGACGTGCTGCGGCCCGACCTCGCCCGTCTCCTGGCCCCGCTCACCGCGCACGAGGCCCCTGCCGTGCTGAGCCCGCGCCCCGACGACACCGCCTGGCTCCAGCAGACGGCACTCCAGCTCCTGGACGAACACCGCGCACTGGGGCGCCGCCCCCTCGCCATCCACCACGCCCTGCGGCGCAGCCTGCTCGAATCACTGCTGCTGCGCCTGGCCGACTCCCCGGGCATCGCCCCCATCGGCACGGCCACGGCCCACGCGGGCCGCGCCGACCGGTACCGGCGCTTCCTGGACGCCTTGGAGCTGCACTTCCGCGAACTCCACCAAGCCGCAGACTACGCCGAGTTGCTCGGCTGCTCGGTCCGCACCCTCAGCCGCGCCGCCCAAGACGCCACCGGCAAGGGAGTACGTGAACTCATCGACGAGCGGCGCCTCGTCGAAGCCCGGCGCCTGCTGAGAGGCGCCCAATGGGATGCCCGGACCGTGGCCGTGCACCTCGGCTTCACCGATCCCGCGAACTTCGGCCGCTTCTTCCGCGACCGCACCGGCCTCACCCCGTCCGCCTTCGCGGGCGGCGAATCCCCGATTCTCCCCCCTCGCTCCCTTTGTTGACGAGATCTCGGTGGTTTCCGGCTGGGTCTCAGTCGATGGCCTCGATGGCGACGACCGCGCCGTCGTACTTCTTGAGGGCATCGGCCCCCAAGTGGTCGATTTTCCCGAGGATCACGATGCCGGGGTCGGGGATGGACTCGCCGTCGTGGTCATAGAAGACGGCGATGTCGGGACCAGGTGACCAGTAGGCGATGTCGCCGATCTCGTAGCTGAACCGCGGCTCGCCTCCCACGGCGAGAGACCGGGACAGGTGACCGTGCTTCTCGCGCTTGAACAGGTCATCCATCCGCAGAGTCAGCGGAAGCAGCGAGGCGAAGTCGCGTGCCGTCGCGTTGTCGTCGAGGGTTGCGTTGAGGACGGTCGCTCCGGCGGTCAGTCGGATTCTCATAGGGGTTCCGCTCTTCGGGGTGTAGTTGCAGTAATCGTCAGGCCGACTCGGACGCCGCGTTCATCGGGTACGAGCTTCACTTCGGCACGGACCGCGTGAAGGCAACTTCGACGTCACCGCGATGGCAAGTCGGTTGAATTACCATTCTCGGCCGCCGGGCCGGTTGACGATGATGACCCGCACGTCACCTGTGCGGCGTCACCGGCTGCTGTCGACTGGCCCGTGCGGGCCGCGTGGAGGGGCGGTTCAGTCGGTGGTGAAGCTGGACAGCATCGCGGCCGGGAGGCGGCTGCCTGCCGAGCCGTGGGGAAGGATCTCGGCGATGCGGGCCAGATCGGTGGCGGAGAGCTGGACGTCGGTGGCGCCGGCGTTCTCCTCAAGGCGCTTGGTGCTGCGGGTGCCGGGAATGGGCGCGACGTCCTCGCCCTGGGCGAGCAGCCAGGCCAGCGCGAGCTGGGCGACGGTGATACCCGCGGTGCCGGCCAGGTCCTTGAGCTGCTCGGTGGCGTGCAGGTTGTACGTGTAGTTCTCGCCCTGCCAACGCTCGTCCCAGCTGCGCATGTCGTCCGCGGGGTATTCGCCGGCGGGCTTGACCTGGCCGGTGAGGAAGCCGCGACCGAGCGGGGAGTAGGGCACCAGGCCGACGCCGAGTTCCCGCAGAACGGGAAGGATCTCCTCCTCGACCTCCCGCTCGAAGAGCGAGTACTCGTACTGGAGCACGGAGACCGGGGTGACGGCGTGGGCGCGGCGGATGTACTGGGGGCCGACGTTGCTCAGGCCGAAGTACTTCACCTTGCCTTCGATGATCAGTTCGCCGACCACGCCGGCGACCTCCTCGACCGGAACGTCCGGGTCGGAGATGTGCTGGTAGAAGAGGTCGATGCGGTCGCTCTGCAGGTGGCGCAGGCTGTTCTCGGCGACCTTGCGGATGTTTTCCGGGCGGCTGTTGAAGCCGGGGCTGAGCGCCGGGGCGGTCATGTCGAAGCCGAACTTGGTCGCGAGGACCACCTCGTCGCGGAAGTCTTTGACCGCCTTGCCCAGGAGGATCTCGTTGCTGCCGGCACCGGCGCCGTACAGCTCGGCGGTGTCGAAGAAGTCGATCCCGAGTTCGTGGGCGCGGCGAATGGTCGCGAGGCTTTCGTCGTCGTTCGAGGCGCCGTAGGCCATGGACATGCCCATGGTCCCCAGGCCGAGCGCCGAGACGCGCAGGCCCTGAGAGCCCAGATTGCGGTGCTGCATGAGTTCACTCCCTCAGTGGTTCGCCGGCTTCACCCGCAGAGGCCAAACCGAACTGTTCCGTTTGACCCTACGCGCCAATCATCCGGATGCCAAACCAAACGGTTCGGTGCTCTATCCTGGGCCCATGTCCCAGTCCCGCGACTCCGGCCAGACCGCAGCTCCCGCCGCCGCCGGCGACACCACGCGCGAGCGCATCCTTGCCGCTGCCATGGAGGAGTTCGCCCGCCACGGCATCGCCGGCGCCCGCGTGGACCGCATCGCCAAGCTCGCCAAGACCAGCAAAGAACGCGTCTACGCCTACTTCCGCAGCAAAGACGCGCTCTATGCCGCTGTCGCTGCACGGGAGTATGTCGTCATCGCCGAGGCCACCCAGATAGACCCGACCGACCTCCCTGGCTACGCGGGCCGCCTGTTCGACTACTTCGTCGCCCGTCCAGACCACCACCGCCTGATCACCTGGGGCCGCCTCGAACTACCGGGCACCGCTACCGGTGCCGCCGATCCCACCCAGGCAGCGATCACCCGCAAAATCGACCTGCTCCGCCAGGTGCAGCAGGCCGGACAGCTCGACCCCGCCTGGGACCCGGCCGACGTCCTCGCCCTGGTCAACCAGATCGCCACGACCTGGGCGTCACAACCCGAACTCAGCGAGGCCGCCGCCGCACACGCCGTGGACCCCACCACCGCCGCCCGCCGCGCCGCGGTGGTGACCGCTGTCGAGCGGCTTTTCCCTCGAGCACGCTGAGGTCGCCCGGACCGGCGGCAGCCTGCTCGAACATTACCGAAACGGTGCCGGCCGCCGTTGCCGCTGCCCATGGGCGCATCCTGCTGACGAATCAGAGCTCCTGGCCAGGGGAACAGGTGCCTGGTGGGGCAGGCACGGGCGCCCCTTGCGCCTCACGCGGTGTCAGGATTTCGTGCTCACCGGCGCTTACGTTGTCGGCCCTCGCACATCGGGAGTGGTTGGTTGTCGTTTCTCGGTTGCCCAGGTCTCAGTCGCCCAGGACGACGACGTGCTTGCCCGGCGTGGTGCCGGACTCGACGTCGGCCTGGGCGTCACGGACCTGCTCCAGGCCGTGGTAGACCTTCGCGACCGGGACGTTGAGGCGTCCTGCGGCGATGGCCTGGAGCTGGTGGGCGAAGACGTCGGCCGGGAGGTCGGCTGCCTGACCGCCATAGGACGTCAGCCGCACCCCGCCCGGGATCATGAACGGGCTGAAATCGGGGATCGTCCACTGGCCCGCCAGGGCTCCGGTGAAGCAGGCAGTGCCGTGCCGACGAACGGTGCGGAGGGTGTCGGCGAGGACCGAGCAGCCCACCAGCTCCAGTACGGCGTCGACACCCTCCGGCATCAGCTCGCGCACCTGGTCGGCGATCGTGCCGCTGTCGACGAGGGGATGGTCGACGCCTGCGGCCCGCAATTCCCCGGCCCGACCGGGGCTGCGGGTGGTGGACAGGACGGTGGCTCCGAGGTCCTTCGCGATCGTGGCCGCGCTCAGCCCGACCGTGGAGGTGCCGCCGCGGATCAGCAGCGTCTGCCCGGCCTTGAGGTCCAGGCCGGTGGTCAGCGATCCGTAGGCGGTCTGGAACATCTCCGGCAGCGCACCGACGACCTCCCACGGCAGACCGGACTCGAACGGGATGACCTGCCCGGCTGGGACGCTCACGTACTGGGCGTACGTGCCGTCGTAGGAGCGGCCCATGCCGCCCATCATCGTGGCCACCTGCTGTCCCGGCCGCAGCCCGCTGTCCTCATCGGCCTCATCGACCACGCCGACGCCCTCGATGCCGGGCACACGCGGGTAGCTGACCTCCGCATCCGACTCGCCCTTGCGGGTGGTGACCTCGGACTCGTTGACGCCGAACGCCTTCACCCTGATCCGCACCCAGCCGGGCTTGCGTGCGGGCACCGGCACATCCTGGATCTCCAGTGCGTCGAGGCCGCCGGGCCGGGTGACGACGACGGCCCGCATCGTCGCCGGTGCGGCGCCATCGGCTGCTGTCGGTCGGCTCATTCCGAGCTCCTTGTCGTATTCGCCCCCGGATGTGAAGGCGGAGCCGAGGCTCCGGGCGCAGGTACCCGGGGGATCAGCCCGTGGTGGCCCTACGCCGTCGCATATCTCGGTATCGCCTGGTATCCGTCAGGGACGGTCGATGTTCTCCCAGAGGCCGAGGGCCGCCTGATAGTGGTCGCCGGCCTCGAAGGGCAGATTGCCGACGCTCCCCGAAGTGAGCCGGTCCGCGACAGCGGGCCACAGACGGACCTGCTCACCGGTAGCGAAGTCGAGCACGATGTCGCGGATACGCGTGTCACGCTCGGCCTGTTCCGGGCTGCGGCCCGGCTTTTCCTGGCCGACCAGGGCGTCCATCTCGGTGCCGTGCACGGCGGGCGCGCCCTCGGCGGGCCCGATCAGAAGGAGATGGGCGTTGCCGCCCGCCGCGGTGTGCGCCAGGGCGCCGCGGGCTGCGGGGAGCCCGAAGGTGGCATAGGCGCCGCCGCTGTGGCCGTAGACGGTGACGTTGTCGGGGTCGCCGCCGAAGTGGGCGATGTTCTGCTTGATCCAGGTCAGCGCGGCGATGACGTCCTGCAGACAGAGGTTGCTGGCTTCGGCGAGCCGGTAGTTGACCGACACGCCCACCACTCGCCCCGTCGCGGCGAGACCGGAGGCGTTGGAGGTGATCTGGGTGTTCGCGCCGTACTCGAATCCGCCGCCGTGGATGTACACGGTCACCGGGAGCGCCTTGTCGGCCGGCTGCTCAGGGGCCCACACGTTCAGGTTCAGGCAGTCCTCGCCCATCCCGCTGTCCGCTTCGAGCCAGTCGCCGCTGTCAGGCTGGACAGAGACGACGCCCTTGCGGTCATAGGGTCGGTCTGGATCGAAGTCCGCGACCACGGGGCGGCGATACCGCTCGGCGGTGGCGTATGGGATCCCCCACCAGGACCGCACCCCTGGTGCAGTCGGAGCCTTGGGAGCGGTAGCGGTCATTGCACGTCCTTCCAGCGCGGTTCGGGTGTTCGCGCGATGCTTCGGGGCTGGTTGCTCGCGGTGACGTCTCCCATCGTTTCCAGGGATCCGGCAAAACGCCCGGCGGGTGGCGGTCACCCGGTGGTCATCAGGTGACACTTCGGCAACAAGATCTCGGTGCAGGCCATGAGCTTCTCCTACATGGCCGACGGCCGGATCGTTGGCCAACGGGCCAGCCCTGACCTCCCGCAAGAGGTCGGTCTCTTCTTCTTGATCCGACGTCTTCGCGCGAACAGCGCCCGCTGCGGTGAGACCTGTACTCCCTGCCACCGAGACCCGTAGGGGTGCGGTGTTGCGGCTGCTGAGGCGGTCGAGGGAGATGCGCAGGAGGCGGCGCCCCTGGCCCGGATAGCTCTCACCGGTCGTCAGGGCGGCCTGGCTCAGGGAGCTGCTGAACAGAACCAGACCTCGGCGGTGAGATCGGGGCACAGCAGGCCGTCGTTCGTCACGAGCCTCGCCCGGCTCGCGATCGCGGTCGGCCGACGTCCTCCTGTCCAAATCCCGCGGTACCCAGACCCTGGCAGAGACGGCCGCCGAGCTCGTCCAGCGAGCCCGCGCCGAGACACCCGAGAAGGCGGCCCGCGCCAGTGACCGGGTCGTGATGAGCATCCCGCTGGCTCCCTACCGGGAGCTTTCCCGCCGCCGCACTGTCGGGCAAGGTCGTGCTCGACATCGGAGCGTCCGCGACGCGCCGTACGACGAACCCGAGGACGGCCGCGTCGGCCTCGTCGAGCCACGTCACGTCGTCGGCGATCACCCGCAGCACGCGCTCGGCGGCCCTGGGCAGCGGACCGCGTGCCGCCTCAGCGGTAGGCGTCGCTGCCCCGGGAGCAGCGGTATGAGCAAGAAGACCGGCGGCTGTATGTACGGGAGCCGCCCAGCCCGGCCGCTCCCGCCCCGCTGTCGGTCCTCTCTGGGCCGTTTCCAGTACGGGCTGCTTTCGCGTCCCAACTCGGACCGCACCCCATTCGGGCTGCGTCCGTGCCCCGCCGGCCCGGCAGGCCGCCCACTCGAAGGTCCCTGGGCAGCACTTCCGGATCCTCGTGTCCAGCCAGCGTCCAGAATCCGACGTCCAGACGCTCGCACAGCCCACCCACGACGCCATCCTCCAGCCATGGGCCGATACGTCTGCGCAGGTCAGAGTGACCTCAACTAACGCCGATGGCAACGGAGTCGAACTCACGAGCAACGGATTCAGCCCCGTGGACCAACGCCCTGAATCCGCACCCCAGATGAGACGTTTCCGCAGGTCACAGGAGTGCATGGTGGGGCGGGTGGGACTCGAACCCACGGCCGGCGGATTATGAGTCCGCTGCTCTAACCGGCTGAGCTACCGCCCCATGGCGGCGTGTCGCGTACACGTGTGCGCGCCGTCTGCCGCAGCATAGCCGCTCATACGATCTCACGCTCCGCCTGGTCCGATGCCGCATGACCATGAGGGCCGCGCTGTCACCTGCCCGGTTCCCGGCGACATGAAAAAGGACCCCTAAGGGTCCTCGATCACGATGCTCCCCCGACTGGACTCGAACCAGTAACCTGCCGGTTAACAGCCGGCTGCTCTGCCAATTGAGCTACGGAGGACCGAGCTCCCCCGACTGGACTCGAACCAGTAACCTGCCGGTTAACAGCCGGCTGCTCTGCCAATTGAGCTACGGAGGAATGCCTCGTTCGCATCGAACGCCCCTACCTGGGTATTCGCCAGGGGGCGGACGCTCGCTGCGACACATACATTAGCGCAAGCAGGGGGGTGCTCCGCCAATCGGTTCCCTCCGGCACCGATGTCGCACCGCAGACCTACACGAGGAAAGGGTGGCCGTCATGCGCTACCGGCTCACGTTCGTCGTCGGACTCGCCCTGGGTTACGTGCTCGGCACGAAGGCCGGGCGGGAGCGCTACGAACAGCTGAAGAAGTCCGCGCGGCAGGTCGCGCAGAACCCCGCCGTGCGCAACACGGCGGAGTCGGCGGCCCAGCAGGGCCGCCAGTTCGCGGGCAAGGCGTACCACGCGGTCAGCGACAAGGTCGGGGACCGGATGCCCGAGTCGGTCGCGGGCCGGGTCCGTTCCCTGCGGGACCGGAACGCGCACAGTGACGGATCGGACGACTGGGGCACCAGTCATCCCTAGGGCCTCCCGTTCGGACCGGCCGGGGCTCGCGGGCCCCGGCCGGACGAAAGTCCCCCGTGCGTGTCGAGCCGACGCGGTCACCCCCCGCGGTGCGGCAGAATTTTGCGCATGGGGATAGTCGCCGGGTTGGACAGTTCGCCCGATTTCACTCGCATCGTCGTCTGCGACGCGGACACAGGGGCCGTGCTCAGGCAGGGCTACGCACCGCACCCGGTGGAGGGTCCCGACGGTGCCGGCCGTCCCTCCGACGTCGATCCGCAGGCCTGGCTGCTCTCCCTCGGGGAGGCGGCCGGCGGCGGGCTGCTCGAGGGCGTGCAGGCGATCGGCGTGTCCGCGCAGCAGAACGCGGTCGTGCCGCTCGACGCGCAGGGCGGCACCGTGCGTCCGGCGATGGTCGGCGGCGACAAGCGCGCGCAGGTCGCGGCGGCCGATCTGATCGACGCGCTCGGCGGCCGGGAGGCGTGGGCGCAGGCGGTCGGCTGCGTGCCGCAGGCCGCGCAGCCGGTGACCAAACTGCGCTGGCTGGCGAAGAACGAGCCGGACGCCGCGCTGCGCACCGCCGTGCTGCTCCAGGCGCACGACTGGCTCGTGTGGCAGCTCCTCGGGCGGCCGGTGCGCCGCACCACCGACCGCGGCGGTGCCTCCGGGACCGGGTACTGGTCGGCGGCCATCGGCGGCTACCGGCCCGAGCTGGTGGAGCTGGCGCTCGGTCACCAGGCCATGCTGCCCGAGGTGATCGGCCCCTCCGACGCGGCGGGCACGACCCCGGAGGGCCTGCTGATCTCGGCCGGCACCGGCGAGACCATGGCCGCCGCGTTCGGGCTGGGCATCGGCCTCGGGGACGCGGTCGTGTCGCTGGGCGCCTCCGGGTCCGTGATGGCCGTGCACCCCGCGGCCCTCGTCGACCAGAGCGGCATGATCACCTCGCTGGCGGACGCCACCGGCATGCACCTGCCGGTCGTCACCACCCTGAACGCCGTACGGACCCTGCGCGGGGCCACCGAGCTGCTCGGCGTGGCCGATCTGGAGACGCTGTCCGATCTGGCGATGAAGTCGACCCCGGGATCGCACGGGCTGGTGCTGCTGCCCTACCTGGAGGGTGAGCGGACGCCGAGCCTGCCGCACGCCGCGGGCACCCTGACGGGTCTGCGGCGCGAGTCGATGAAGCCGGAGCACTTCGCGCGGGCGGCGTTCGAGGGCATGCTGTGCGGGCTCGCGGACGCGCTGGACGTGCTGCGCGGCCGGGGCGTCGAGGTGCGGCGGGTCTTCCTGCTCGGTGCGGCGGCCGAGCTGCCGGCCGTGCAGGCGGCGGCGCCCGCACTCTTCGGGGCGCAGGTCGTCGTACCGCAGCCCGCGGACTACGCGGCGATCGGGGCGGCGCGGCAGGCCGCCTGGGCGCTCGGGGTGTCGCAGGGCACGCTCGATCCGCGCACTCCGCCGGCCTGGCCCGGTCCGGCGGCGCAGGTGCTGGACCCGGGCGAGGAACTGGCCGTGGGGCAGGCCGTGCGGCAGCAGTACGTGTCGGTGCGGGAGCAGACGCATCCCACCGCGTTCCGCTCGTAGGGCCGGGACCGGGGCGGCCTCATAGCACAACGCTGTCGGCTTAATCGGTTGAGGTAACACCGGTGGAGTGCCGGACGATAGGGGCCAGGGGCAACCAGTGCCCCGCGCCCCGCCGACTCCGAGAGACGTAGCGTGCTCATACGACTTCTGCGGACCTATCTCAGGCCCTACAAGAAACCCATCGTCCTGCTGGTGCTGCTCCAGTTCCTCCAGACCTGCGCCACGCTCTACCTGCCCACGCTCAACGCCGACATCATCGACGACGGCGTGGTCAACGGCGACACCGATTACATCCTTTCCTACGGCGCCCTGATGATCGGCGTCTCGCTGGTGCAGGTGGTCTGCAACATCGGTGCCGTGTACTACGGCGCGCGGACGGCGTCGGCGCTCGGGCGGGACGTGCGGGCCGCCGTCTTCGACCGGGTGCAGGCCTTCTCCGCCCGCGAACTCGGCCAGTTCGGCGCGCCCTCCCTGATCACCCGGACCACGAACGACGTCCAGCAGATCCAGATGCTGGTCCTGATGTCGTTCACGCTGATGGTGTCCGCGCCGATCATGTGCGTGGGCGGCATCGTCATGGCCCTCGGCCTGGACGTGCCGCTGTCGGCGATCCTGGTCGCCGTGGTGCCGCTGCTGGGCATCTGCGTGACGCTGATCGTGCGGCGGCTCAGGCCGCTGTTCCGGTCCATGCAGACGCGGCTGGACACGGTGAACCGGGTGCTGCGCGAGCAGATCACCGGCAACCGCGTCATCCGCGCCTTCGTCCGCGACGACTACGAGGAGCAGCGTTTCCGCAAGGCCAACGCCGACCTCACCGGCATCTCGCTGAAGGCCGGCAACCTGCTCGCGCTGATGTTCCCGGTGGTCATGACCACGGTGAACCTGTCGTCGATCGCGGTGGTGTGGTTCGGCGCCCACCGGATCGACAGCGGCGGGATGCAGATCGGTGATCTGACCGCCTTCCTCGCCTATCTCCTGCAGATCGTCATGTCCGTGATGATGGCCACCTTCATGTTCATGATGGTGCCGCGCGCCGAGGTGTGCGCCGAGCGCGTGCAGGAGGTCCTGGACACCGAGTCCAGCGTCGTCCTGCCGAAGGCGCCGGTGCGTGACCTGCGGCGCCACGGCCACCTGGAGATCCGGGGCGCCGGCTTCGGCTACCCCGGCGCCGAGGAGCCCGTGCTCAAGGGCGTCGACCTGGTGGCGCGGCCCGGGGAGACCACCGCCGTCATCGGCTCGACGGGCAGCGGCAAGTCCACGCTGCTCGGGCTGGTCCCCCGGCTGTTCGACGCCACCGACGGGCAGGTCCTCGTCGACGGCGTCGAGGTCGCGGACCTGGACGCGGCGCTGCTCGCCAGGACGGTCGGGCTGGTGCCGCAGAAGCCGTACCTGTTCGCCGGCACGGTCGCGACCAACCTCAGGTACGGCAACCCGGACGCGACGGACGAGGAGCTGTGGCACGCGCTGGAGGTGGCCCAGGCCGCGGCGTTCGTGCGCGAGCTGGGCGGCGGGCTGAACGCCCCCGTCGCGCAGGGCGGGACCAACGTGTCCGGCGGTCAGCGGCAGCGGCTCGCCATCGCCCGCACGCTCGTGCAGCGCCCGGAGATCTACCTCTTCGACGACTCCTTCTCCGCCCTCGACTACGCCACCGACGCGGCGCTGCGGGCGGCCCTCGGCCGGGAGACCGCCGAGGCGACCGTCGTCATCGTCGCCCAGCGGGTGGCCACCATCCGTGACGCCGACCGGATCATCGTGCTGGACGAGGGCCGGGTCGTCGGCGAGGGCACCCATCAGGAACTGATGGCGGACAACGAGACCTACCGGGAGATCGTGCTCTCCCAGCTCACGGAAGCGGAGGCTGCCTGATGGCCGGGCCCATGGGGCGCATGATGGCCGGGACGGGACCGGAGAGCCGCACGCTGGACTTCAAGGCGTCCGGCCGGCGGCTGCTCGCCCACTTCAAGCCGGAGCGGCTCACCCTCTACGCGATGCTGTGCTGCGTCGTGCTGAGCGTGGGCCTCAGCGTGGTCGGGCCGAAGATCCTCGGCCGGGCCACCGACCTGGTCTTCGCCGGCATCGTCGGGCGGCAGATGCCGGCCGGGGCGTCGAAGGACGAGGTCCTCGACTCGATGCGCGAGCGCGGTGACGGCGATGTCGCCGACATGCTGCGCGGCACCGACTTCACCCCCGGCCAGGGCATCGACTTCGACGCCGTCGGCCGGGTGCTGCTGTTCGCGCTCGCGGTGTTCGCGGTCGCCGGCCTGCTGATGGCGGTGGCGACACGGCTGGTCAACCGGGCGGTCAACCGCACGGTGTACCGGATGCGCGAGGACGTGCAGACGAAGCTGGCGCGGCTTCCGCTGTCGTACTTCGACAAGCGGCAGCGCGGCGAGGTGCTGTCCCGGGCGACCAACGACATCGACAACATGGGGCAGACGCTCCAGCAGTCGCTGGGCCAGCTCGTGAACTCGCTGCTCACCATCGTCGGTGTGCTGGCGATGATGTTCTGGGTGTCGTGGATCCTCGCCCTGGTCGCGCTGGTCACCGTGCCGCTGTCGGCGGTCGTCGCCGCGCGCGTGGGCAAGCGGTCGCAGCCGCACTTCGTGCAGCAGTGGCGCACCACGGGCCGGCTGAACGCGCACGTCGAGGAGATGTACACCGGCCACACGCTGGTGAAGGTGTTCGGCCGGCAGGAGGAGTCGGCGCGGCAGTTCGCCGAGCAGAACGAGGCGCTGTACGAGGCCGGGTTCAAGGCGCAGTTCAACAGCGGGATCATGCAGCCGCTGATGTTCTTCGTGTCGAACCTCAACTACGTGCTGGTGGCCGTGGTCGGCGGGCTGCGGGTCGCCACCGGCTCCCTGTCGATCGGTGACGTGCAGGCGTTCATCCAGTACTCGCGCCAGTTCTCGATGCCGCTGACGCAGGTCGCGTCGATGGCGAACCTGATCCAGTCGGGCGTCGCCTCGGCCGAGCGGATCTTCGAACTGCTGGACGCGGAGGAGCAGCAGGCCGATCCGGTGCCGGGCGTGCGGCCCGAGGTACTGCGCGGGCGGGTGGCGCTGGAGCACGTGTCCTTCCGCTACGACCCCGACAAGCCGCTGATCGAGGACCTCTCGCTGGTCGTCGAACCCGGACACACGGTCGCCATCGTCGGTCCCACCGGCGCCGGCAAGACCACCCTGGTCAACCTCCTCATGCGGTTCTACGACGTCACCGGCGGGCGCATCACCCTCGACGGCGTCGACATCACGCGGATGTCCCGCGACGAACTGCGCGCCGGGATCGGCATGGTGCTCCAGGACACCTGGCTGTTCGGCGGCACCATCGCGGAGAACATCGCGTACGGCGCCTCGCGCGAGGTCACGCGCGGGGAGATCGAGGAGGCGGCGCGGGCGGCCCACGCCGACCGGTTCATCCGCACGCTCCCCGACGGCTACGACACGGTGATCGACGGTGAGGGCAGCGGGGTCAGCGCCGGCGAGAAGCAGCTGATCACCATCGCCCGGGCGTTCCTGTCCGACCCGGTGATCCTGGTGCTCGACGAGGCGACGAGTTCCGTCGACACGCGTACCGAGGTGCTGATCCAGAAGGCGATGGCGAAGCTGGCGCACGGGCGGACGTCGTTCGTCATCGCGCACCGGCTGTCGACGATCCGGGACGCCGACACCATCCTGGTGATGGAGAACGGGGCGATCGTCGAGCAGGGCACGCACACGGATCTGCTGGCGGTGGACGGGGCGTACGCGCGGCTGTACAAGGCGCAGTTCGCCGAGGCGGTCGCGGAGGTGGACTAGGGTCCGCCGAAGGCAGGAGGGGGGCCGCCCGGCGGGCGGCCCCCCTCTCAGTCCAGGTAGCCCCTGAGCTGGTCCGCGAAGGCGTGGTCGCGGAGTCTGCCGAGGGTCTTGGACTCGATCTGGCGGATCCGCTCCCGGGTGACGCCGAAGATGCGGCCTATCTCCTCCAGGGTGCGGGGACGGCCGTCGGCCAGGCCGTAGCGGAGCTGGACGACCTTGCGCTCGCGCTCGCCGAGCGTCGACAGCACCGCCTCCAGGTGCTCCCTGAGCAGCAGGAACGCCGCCGACTCCACGGGGCTGGCGGCGTCGCCGTCCTCGATGAGGTCGCCGAGGGCCACATCGTCCTCCTCGCCCACCGGGGCGTGCAGGGAGACCGGTTCCTGGGCCAGTCGCAGCACCTCCCCGACCCGCTCGGGGGCGAGGTCGAGCTGGACGGCGACCTCCTCGGCGGTGGGCTCGTAGCCGCGTTCCTGCAGCAGCCGGCGCTGGACGCGGACCACGCGGTTGATCAGCTCCACCACGTGCACGGGGACGCGTATGGTGCGGGCCTGGTCGGCGAGCGCGCGGGACATGGCCTGGCGGATCCACCAGGTGGCGTACGTGGAGAACTTGTAGCCGCGGGCGTAGTCGAACTTCTCGACCGCCCTGATCAGACCCAGGTTTCCCTCCTGGACGAGGTCCAGCATGGTCAGGCCGCGGCCGACGTAGCGCTTGGCGACCGACACGACGAGGCGCAGGTTCGACTCGATGAGGCGGCGCTTGGCCATCCGGCCCATGACGACCAGCCGGTCCAGGTCGAGGGCGAGGTCGCCGTCCACGTCGGGGGTGCCGCTCAGCTTCGCCTCGGCGAACAGGCCGGCCTCCACCCGGCGGGCCAGTTCGACCTCCTCGGCGGCGGTGAGCAGCGGGATCCGGCCGATCTCGCGCAGGTACTGGCGGAACAGGTCCGAGGAGGGGCCGGAGGTGTCGACGAAGCGCGGAGCGGGCGTCTCGACGGGTTCGAGGGCCTGGTCGAGTGCCTGCTCGGGGGGCTCGGTGAGCGCCCCGGCGGGCGGGTCCTCGGGTGCCGGGTCGGCCGGCTCGGGCTCCGCTTCCATGGCCGTCTCCGGGGGGCGCACGACACGGTTCTGCGGCGGGACCGCGACCAGGACGCCCGTCCCGCCGTCCGGTTCCGGGCCGTGGGTGCGCGTGTCGGTCTGGGTGAGGGTCCGGGTCTGCACGGGGGCGACCTCCAGGGTGATCGCTGCCGAGAGGCGCGGCAGCGCTGCTTCGAGGGCGGAGTCGGCGGCCTCGCCGCTGTCCGTCCCGTACGCGATGAGCGGAACCGCGGGGGTGTGGGACCCGCCGGGGACGGATCGGCCACGCTCCGAGGGCTCAGGCACCGCCACCCAGTGTGGGGTACGACACATCACCGCCACGAGGGGCGTGCGATGACTTTTTGCGTCCGGGCCGTGACCGCCTGCTGACCGCGGAGGTCAGGATGTGCTCACAGAGCCGCGGCTCCGTGTCCGCGCAGTGCCTGGTCGTACTGCTGAAGGACCCACAGTTCGTTCTGGACTGCGGCCAGTTGGGCCGGGTCGCCGCCGGCGGACAGCCGGGCCAGCTGGGACTGGACGTCGCGGATGCGCCGTTCGACGGCGCGGCGGCGGACGGTGACCAGCTGGGCACCGGCGTACACCTCGTCCACCGTCTTGCGCAGGATCGCCTCGACCGCCAGCTCCGTCACCATCGCGCGGACGGTGTCGTCGGGGGCGGCCTCGCGGACGCGGACGAGGTAGTCCTGCGGGTCCTGCGTGCCGTACTCGGCGCCGCCCGCGTCCTGGATCGCCGCGCGGACGGCGGCGTAGGGGGCGGCGGTGAACTCGTCGACGCCGTACGCGTCGAAGGCCGGGGAGACCAGCTCGGGGCGCTGGAGGGCGAGTTTGAGCAGCTCGCGCTCGGTGGCGTAGACGGGATTGCGCAGGGTGAGGGCGGGACCGGTGACGGCGGGGCGCGGGGCGGCCTCGTAGGACGGGGCGGAGCCGCCGCGGGCCGGCGCCGGGCCCCTGCCGCCGCGGTCGCGGGCCCAACGGGCCAGCTGTGCCACGCGTTTGACGACGAACTGGGTGTCGAGGATGCCGAGCATGCCGGCCAGCTGGACGGCGACCTCGTGCTGGGCGCCGCTGTTCTTGATGCGGGCGACGACCGGGGCGGCCTCGTCGAGGGCGGCGGCCCGCCCGCCCGGGGTCTCCAGGTCGTAGCGCGCGACGATCTGGCGCAGGGCGAACTCGAACAGCGGGGTGCGGGGTTCGACGAGGTCGGCGACCGCCTCGTCGCCCTTGGCCAGCCGCAGGTCGCAGGGGTCCATGTTGTCCGGCGCGATGGCGATGTACGTCTCGGCGGCGAACTTCTGGTCGTCCTCGAAGGCGCGCAGGGCCGCCTTCTGGCCGGCCGCGTCGCCGTCGAAGGTGAAGATCACGCGCGCGGAGCCGTTGTCCATCAGCAGCCGGCGGAGGATCTTGATGTGGTCGGTGCCGAAGGCCGTGCCGCAGGTCGCGATGGCGGTGGTGACGCCGGCCAGGTGGCAGGCCATGACGTCGGTGTAGCCCTCGACGACGACCGCGCGGGAGGACTTGGCGATGTCCTTCTTGGCGAGGTCGATGCCGTAGAGGACCTGTGACTTGCGGTAGATGGCCGTGTCGGGCGTGTTGAGGTACTTGGGGCCGTTGTCGGTCTCGTAGAGCTTGCGGGCGCCGAAGCCGACGACCTCGCCGCCGATGTCGCGGATGGGCCACATCAGCCGGCCGCGGAAGCGGTCGATGGGGCCGCGGCGGCCGTCCTGGGCGAGGCCGGAGAGGATCAGTTCCTTGTCGCTGAAGCCCTTGCCGCGCAGGAAGCGGGTGAGGTGGTCCCAGCCCTGGGGGCTGTAGCCGACGCCGAAGTGGACGGCGGCGGCCTGGTCGAAGCCGCGCTCGGCGAGGAAGATCCGGCCGGCGTCGGCCTCGGGGCTGACGGCGAGCTGTTCGGCGTACCACTCGGCGGCGATCTTGTGGGCCTCGACCAGGCGGATGCGTTCGCCGCGCTGGTGGGAGGGGTTGTAGCCGCCCTCCTCGTAGCGCAGGGTGATGCCTGCCTGGGCGGCGAGGCGCTCGACGGCCTCGGAGAAGGTGAGGTGGTCGACCTTCATCACGAACGTGATGGTGTCGCCGCCCTCCTGGCAGCCGAAGCAGTGGAAGAGGCCCTTGCTGGGGCTGACCTGGAAGGACGGTGACTTCTCGTCGTGGAAGGGGCACAGACCCTTGAGGTTGCCGCCGCCCGCGCCTCGCAGCTGGAGGTACTCGGACACCACGGCGTCGATCGGAACCGCGTCCCGAACCGCCTTCACGTCCTCGTCGTTGATCCGTCCTGCCACGTGCTGATTCTACGGGGGTGCGCCGACAACCCCGGGCGCCCGGCACCGCACGGGCGGCCGGGGACCACAGCGCGCGTGAAGCCGCGGAACCCGGCAGCCGCGTGAACGACGCCGCGGGACGACGGGCCTAGGGCGTGTTTCGAAAGTCCCGTCTGCCCTTCGGGCAGACGACGCTACTTTCGAAACACGCCCTAGCCGAGAGTGTCCAAGGGCACGCGCGGATCGGCCAGCGCCTCCGTATCGACCCGCACGCGTGAGCGGACGAGCCGCTGGATCTGCTCTGTGACGTCCCACACGTTCACGTTCATTCCCGCCAGCACCCGTCCCTCCTTCACCCAGAACGCGATGAACTCCCGCTTCCCCGCGTCCCCGCGGATCACCACCTCGTCGTACGTCCCCGGCGGCGCCCACCCGCTGTACTCCATCCCCAGGTCGTACTGGTCGGAGAAGAAGTAGGGCACCCGGTCGTAGGTGGCGTCCCTGCCGAGCATGGCGCGGGCGGCGGTCGGTCCGCCGTTCAGGGCGTTGGCCCAGTGCTCGACGCGCAGGGTGGTGTCGAACAGGCCGTGCGGGAAGGACGCCACGTCGCCGGCGGCGTGGATGTCGGGGTCGGAGGTGCGCAGCCGGGTGTCCACCGCGATGCCGCCGCCGTGGACACGGTCGGCCAGCTCCAGTCCGGCGGCCTCGGCGAGGGCGGTCCGCGGGGCGGCGCCGATCGCGGCGAGCACGTCGTGCGCCGGGTGTTCCTCGCCGTCGTCGGTGCGGGCGGCTAGGACCATGCCGTCCTGGCCGACGATCTCGGTGAGCCGGACGCCGAAGTGGAAGCGGACGCCGTGCTCGCGGTGCAGTTCGGCGAAGACGTTGCCCAGCTCGGGGCCGAGGACGCCGTACAGCGGGGTCGGCTCCGGTTCGACGACGGTGACCTCCGCCCCGTACTCGCGGGCCGCCGCCGCGATCTCCAGGCCGATCCAGCCGGCGCCGGCGATCACGATGTGGCCGTTGTCACGGCCGAGTGCGGCGAGGACGCCCTTGAGGCGCTCGGCGTGCGCGAGGCGGCGCAGGTGGTGGACGCCCGCGAGGTCCGTGCCGGGGATGTCGAGGCGGCGGGGTTCGGAGCCGGTGGCCAGCAGCAGCTTGTCGTAGTGGACGAGGGTGCCGTCGTCGCCGAAGCGGACGGTCCTGGCCGTGCGGTCGATGGCGTCGACGGTCTGGCCCAGGTGCAGCTCGACGTCGTTGCGCGCGTACCAGGCGGGCTCGTGCACGAAGACGCTGTCGCGGCTCTCCTTGCCGAGCAGGAAGCCTTTGGAGAGCGGCGGGCGCTCGTAGGGGTGGTCCCGTTCGTCGCAGATCAGTATCACGCGGCCGGTGAAGCCCTCGGCTCTGAGCGTCTCGGCCGCCTTGGCGCCGGCCAGGCCTCCTCCGACGATGACGAATGTCTGATCCGCGTCGACCACGTGATGCCTCCTCGTAACAGTGCCGCCACCCGAGCGTCCCGCACGCGGCAGGCCGGGGGAAGGGGGGGTGACCCGATCAGGCCACGGAGTGTCACCTTCGGGCCCGTCCGGCCGCCCCGCCCGTCCGGTTCACGGCCCGGTGGTCAGGCGGGCGTGCAGCGAGCGGGCCGAGGCGTCGGTGAGCGAGGCGATCTGGTCGACGATCACCCGCTTGCGGGCGCGGTCGTCCCCGGCCCGGTCGAACAGGGCGCGGAACTGGGGCTCCAGCCCGTCGGGGGCGCGGGCGGTGAGCGCCTCGGCCAGCTCGCCGATGACCACGCGCTGGTCGGCGCGCAGCAGCTCCTGCTCGGCGCGCTGCATGACGTACCAGTCGGCGACGGCCTTGAGGACCGCGCACTCCAGGCGCGTCTCGCGCGGTACGACGAGTTCGGCGCCGTAGCGGGTGAGGCGCCCGGTGCCCCACCGCGCGCGCGTGGCGGCCTCGGCGGCCAGGCAGAAGCGGCCGATGAGCTGGCTGGTGGCGTCCTTCAGGCGGGCCTGGGCGACGGCCGTGCCGTCGTAGCCGTGCGGCCACCACTGCTGGTCCTGGAGGCGGTCGAGGGCGGCGTCGAGTTCCGCCGGGTCGGTGTCCGCGGGCACGTAGCGGCCGACGGCGACGCGGAAGACCTCCGCGCGCTCCGGTTCGGCGTGCAGGCAGTTCGGGTCGATGTGGCCGGCGTGCAGGCCGTCCTCCACGTCGTGCACCGAGTAGGCGACGTCGTCCGACCAGTCCATGACCTGCGCCTCGAAGCACGTGCGCGTGCCGGGGGCCTCCTTGCGGACCCAGTCGAAGACGGGGCGGTCGTCGTCGTAGACACCGAACTTGGGGGACGCCGGGTCGGTGGGGTGGGCGCCGCGCGGCCAGGGGTACTTGGTGGCGGCGTCGAGGGCGGCGCGGGTGAGGTTGAGGCCGACGGAGCCCTCGGGGGTGAAGCGCTTGGGCTCGATGCGGGTGAGGAGGCGCAGCGACTGGGCGTTGCCCTCGAAGCCGCCGCAGTCGCGGGCGAAGTCGTTCAGCGCCTGTTCGCCGTTGTGCCCGAACGGGGGGTGGCCGAGGTCGTGGGAGAGGCAGGCCGCCTCGACCAGGTCGGGGTCGCAGCCGAGGGCCGCGCCCAGCTCCCGGCCGACCTGGGCGCACTCCAGGGAGTGGGTGAGGCGCGTGCGGGGGGTGGCGTCCCAAACCTCGGTGCGGGTGCCCGGGGTCACCACCTGGGTCTTGCCGGCGAGCCTTCTGAGCGCCGAGGAGTGCAGGACACGGGCGCGGTCGCGCTGGAAGGCGGTGCGGCCGGGGCGCTTGTCGGGCTCCGCCGCCCAGCGTTCTGTTGACGGCTCGTCGTAGGGCATGTCTCGACAGTAAGCGGCGGCGGTGACAATCGGGGCGCCACGCGGCTGCCGGGTCCCGTGGAGGTGCGTGGCGTCACCGTCGCGCACCGCCTCAGGCGGCGTTGCTGCCGACGGTCGCCGCGCGTGCCTGGTCGTAGCGGTGCAGGACCAGGCGGGCCATCGCCTCGTGGGTGCCGAGGGGGGCCGAGGCGATCCAGGGCGCGGCCTGCGCGCACTCGGTGGCGAAACGGCCGGGAGCGGTGAAGCAGGAGGCGACGGCCACCCGGTGGCGGCCCCTGGCGGCGAGCGCGCGGACGGCGGCGGGGACGGTGGGTGCGGCCGTGGAGGCGTACGCCGGGACCACGGGGACGCCGAGGCGGTCCGCGAGGAGCCGGGCCGTACGGCCGGTGTCGACGGCCGAGTCCGGGTCGCGGGAGCCCGCCGCCGCGAGGACCACCGCACTGGTGCGGCGCTCGGCGTCCGTCATCCGGGTGCGCCAGCCGGCCTCGACGAGACGCGCGTGCAGCGTCTCCACGAGGAGGGGGTGCGGGCCGAGCGGTGCGGCCACGCGCGTGTGGACCCGCGCCGCGGCGGCCGTCTCGGGGATGTCCCGGCGCACGTGGTAGCCGCGGCTCAGGAGCAGCGGTACGAGGACGGCGCCCTCGGCGTGCGCCGTGTCCGCCGCGTCGAGGCCGGCGAGGGTGTCCGACAGCAGCGGCTCGTTCAGCTCGATGTGCCCGAGGTGCACGGGCAGGCCCGGGCGCAGGTCGCGGACGCCGTCCAGGAGCGTGCCGACGGTCCTCAGGGCGCGCGGGTCGCGGCTGCCGTGGGCGACGACCACCAGCGCGGGCGGGCAGGGGCGCCGGCGACCGTCGAGCGGGACGGGGCCGGGCCGGCCGGCGGGCTGGGAACTGATCAGGTTCATGGTGTGCGCCGTACTGTCGAGGTGGGCGCCACCGGGCAGCGGGCTGCCGGGGCGGTGGTGGGACTCGTCGTGCGTCTCTTCGTACATCTCGTCATACACGGGGGCGACGCCGTCATGGACCGATCGTGGCGGCACGAGGTTGCACCCCCGTTGCACGGCCGTCACGAGTGTTTTCCGGGGGTTCACGGCGCGCGCGGCCGCGGTGTGAGGTGCGGTGCGCGGTGCGGCGAGGTGCGGTGTGAGCGGCGGGCGGTGTGACCGGCGCGACGCGCGGCGGGCCGAACCGGATCCCGGCCGGTCGCGTCTTACCCGGTCGAAGCCGGAAGGACGGTCCGGACGGCCGGCAGGGGGCACCGCATGAAGATCCGCCGACCGCGGCTGCCGCGCACCCGTACCGGGTGGCGGCGGCTGGTGCAGGGGGTGATGGCCGCCTGTGTGCTCGGGCTGCTTCCGGCCACCTGGCTGTACGTCTCCACCGCGGACCGGCTGGGCACGACGGCCGAGGCGCCGCGCACGGACGTCGCGGTGGTGTTCGGTGCCGGGCTGTGGGCCGGGGAGCCGTCGCCGTACCTCGCGCACCGGCTGGACGCGGCGGCGGCGCTGTACCGGGAGGGGCGCGTCAGGGTGGTGCTGGTCACCGGGGACAACAGCCGTGAGGACTACGACGAGCCCGACGCCATGCGCACCTACCTGACGAAGCACGGCGTCCCGGACGCGCGGATCGTCAGCGACTACGCCGGGTTCGACACCTGGGACTCCTGCGTGCGCGCCAAGAAGATCTTCGGGGTCGACCGGGCGGTCCTGATCAGCCAGGGCTTCCACATCCGGCGGGCGGTCGCGCTGTGCGAGGCGGCGGGGGTCGATTCGTACGGCGTCGGCGTCGCCGCCGAGCACGACGTGACCTGGTACTACGGGGGCGCGCGGGAGATCCTCGCGGCCGGCAAGGCGGCGCTGGACGCGGTGTTCGAGCCGGATCCGCGGTTCCTCGGGCCCGAGGAGCCCGGGGTGACCCGGGCGCTGGCGTCGGCCGGACAGGGCGGATGACGGCTCCGATACCGGTGCGGGCCCACGCGCCTGCCCCCGCGCCCGCACGTCCCCGGCCTGCCGGGTGTGCCGCCTCACGCCGGACGGGCGTCCGCCGGGAGGGCACCACCACACCGCCGTAACAGGACGCCGCACGGCGCGTAACACGGCCGAAGCACGCTGAACCGCATGGAGACCACCTCGACGCCCACCCACTGCCCGTACTGCGCCCTGCAGTGCGGGATGAACCTGTCGCCCACGCCGGAGGGGGGCGTCGAGGTGACCGAGCGCGCGGACTTCCCCGTGAACCGGGGGGCGCTGTGCGGCAAGGGCCGCACGGCGCCGGCGGTGCTCTCGTCCCGGGTGCGGCTGACCTCGCCGCTGGTGCGCTCCGGCGGCACGCTCGTGCCCGCCACCTGGGACGAGGCACTCGACCGGATCGCCGGTGAGCTGGGCAGGATCCGGGCGGAGCACGGTCCCGACGCGCTCGGGGTGTTCGGCGGGGGCGGGTTGACGAACGAGAAGGCGTACGCCCTCGGCAAGTTCGCGCGGGTGGTGCTCGGCACCTCGCAGATCGACTACAACGGCCGCTTCTGCATGTCGTCCGCCGCGGCCGGCGGTATCAAGGCCTTCGGCCTGGACCGGGGGCTGCCGTTTCCGCTGGAGGACATCCCGAGGACCGGCTGCGTGATCCTCGTCGGGTCCAACCTCGCGGAGACCATGCCGCCGTCGCTGCGCTTCTTCAGCGAACTGCGGGAGAACGGCGGCACGTTGATCGTCGTCGACCCGCGCCGCACGAAGACCGCCGAGCAGGCCGACCTGCACCTGATGCCCCGGCCCGGCACCGATCTCGCGCTGGCGCTCGGACTGCTGCACCTGGTCGTCGCCGAGGGACGGGTCGACGAGGAGTACGTGCGGGAGCGGACGTCCGGCTGGGAGGAGGCGCGGGCGGCGGCGATGGCGCACTGGCCGGAGCACGTGGAACGGATCACGGGGGTGTCCGTTCCGCAGCTCCGGGAGACCGTGCGGATGTTCTGCGAGCCGGAGGCCGCGATGGTGCTCACCGCACGCGGGCCCGAGCAGCAGTCCAAGGGCACCGACACGGTCGGCGCGTGGATCAACCTGTGCCTGGCGACCGGCCGGGCGGGGCGCCCGCTGTCCGGGTACGGCTGTCTCACCGGTCAGGGCAACGGGCAGGGCGGGCGCGAACACGGCCAGAAGGCCGACCAGTTGCCCGGCTACCGCAAGCTGGACGACCCGGCGGCCCGCCGGCACGTGGCCGGGGTGTGGGGGGTCGACCCCGACAGCCTGCCCGGTCCGGGGCGCAGCGCCTACGAACTGCTGGACGCGATGGGCACCGACATCCGCTCGCTGCTGCTGATGGCGTCCAACCCGGTGGTGTCCGCGCCGCGTGCCGCACACATCGAGGACCGTCTCGGGTCCCTGGACTTCCTGGCCGTCTGCGACGTGGTGCTGTCGGAGACGGCCGCGCTCGCGGACGTCGTGCTGCCCGTCACCCAGTGGGCCGAGGAGACCGGGACGACGACCAGCCTCGAGGGCAGGGTGCTGCTGCGGCAGCGGGCGATCACTCCGCCCGAGGGGGTCCGCAGCGACCTGGAGGTGCTGCACGAACTGGCCGCGCGGCTCGGGGTGGAGAAGGGTTTCCCCACCGATCCCGAGGAGGTCTTCGACGAACTGCGCCGGGCCAGCGCGGGCGGGCCCGCGGACTACTCCGGGATCACCTACCGGCGCCTGGCGGAGGAGAACGGGGTCTTCTGGCCCTGCCCGGCGCCGGCGGAAGCGGCGGCTGCGGAGGGGGCGGCCGGAACGCCGACGACGGCCGGGGCGGCGGTGCCGGCCGGAGCGGCGGTGCCGGCCGGGGCCGACGACGGGGAGGACACCGGTTTCGACGTGTTCCCGGAGGGTCCCGCGCACGACGGCGCCGGCGCCGTCCACCCCGGCACGCCCCGTCTCTTCCTCGACCGGTTCGCCACGGACGACGGCCGGGCGCGTTTCGTGCCGGTCTCGCACCGGCCCGCCGCGGAGGAACCGGACGCGGAGTACCCGGTCCTGCTCACCACCGGGCGGGTGGTCGCCCAGTACCAGTCCGGCGCCCAGACCCGGCGCGTGGCGGAGCTGAACGCCGCCGCGCCCGGCCCGTTCGTGGAGCTGCACCCCCGCCTCGCGGCGCGGCTCGGCGCGGCCGAGGGCGATCCGCTGGCCGTGGTGTCGCGGCGGGGCCGGGCGGTGGCACCGGCCCGGATCACCAGCGGCATCCGCCCCGACACCGTCTTCATGCCCTTCCACTGGCCGGGCGAGGGCCGCGCCAACACGCTGACGAACCCGGCCCTGGACCCGACCTCACGGATGCCCGAGTTCAAGGTGTGCGCGGTGCGGGTGGAGATCGCCGGGAGCTAGGGCGTGCCTTCGCAGGACCGACGGGCGGCACCCACCGCGAGGTGCCGCCCGTCGGTGTTCCCGGGAACGGGAGCGGGAGCGGTCAGTTGACGTTGACCGCGCTCCAGGCCGCCGCCACCGCGTTCTGTTCCGCGCTGCCGGCGCCGTAGAGATCGCGGGCCGCGTTGAGGGTGGCCGTGCGGGCGCCCGCGTAGTTCGTGGAGGACGTCATGTACACGGTCAGCGCCCGGTACCAGATCTTGCCGAGCTTGTCCCGGCCGATGCCCGTCAGCGTGGAGCCGTTGGACGTCGGGGAGTTGTAGGTGACGCCGTTGACGGTCCGGGTGCCGCTGCCCTCCGCGAGGAGGAAGGCGAAGTGGTTGGCGACGCCCGAGGAGTAGTGGACGTCGAGACCGCCGACCGAACTGCTCCAGTAGTCGGCGGAGCTGCCGTCCTTGGAGGGCTTGTCCATGTAGCGCAGGGCGTCCCGGCCGAAGCCCGAGCGGACGATCTTCTCGCCGATGAGGTAGTCGCCGACGTCGGAGGTGTTGCCGGCGTGGAACTCCACGAGGGTGCCAAAGATGTCGGAGGTCGCCTCGTTCAGGCCGCCGGACTCGCCCGAGTAGGTCAGCTTGGCGGTCTTCGAGGTCACGCCGTGGCTCATCTCGTGCCCGGCCACGTCCAGCGACACCAGCGGGCCGAGCTGGGTGCCGTCACCGTCGCCGTAGGTCATGCAGAAGCAGCTGTCGTCCCAGAAGGCGTTGTTGTAGGCGTTGCCGTAGTGGACGCGGTTGTAGGAGCCCTTTCCGTCGTTGCCGATGCCGTTGCGGCCGTGGACGTTCTTGTAGTAGTCCCAGGTCACGTCGGTGCCGTACTGCGCGTCCGCCGCGACCGTGGCGCGGTCGGCGGTCGCGCCGGTCCCCCAGTGGTTGTCGGCGTCCGTGAACACGGTCGAGGGGGCGCGGCTGATGCAGATGCCGAAGATGCACAGGTCGGTCTTGTTGGCCGCGTCGCCGGTGTACGTGTTCCCGCGGGTGGGGTCCTTGAGCTGGTACGTCGCCCCGGAGAGGGTCGTCTCCAGCGGGACCGTGCCGCCGTACAGCGACGCGCCGTCGCCGGTCGCGGTCTCCAGGGTGTCCCAGGCGTCGATCCGGGCGCCGGTGCGGGCGTCGGTCAGGACGGCGCGGGCGACCGGGTTGCCCCGCGCGTCCAGCGCGACGACGTTCGTCTGCCAGGCGAGTCTGGGGGCACCGTGCAGGGCGTCGACGACCAGCCGCGGCTTGGCGGTGAGCTTCTTCAGCGCCTCGCCGGGGTGCGCGGCGCGCAGGGCGTTCGCGGCGGTGTCGGCGGCCCTGGGCGCGGAGAGGGCGGGGACGACGGTGGGGAGGGAGATCTCGCTCCCGGTCGCGCGGTCGGCGCTGCGGTAGCTGCCGTCGGGTGCCAGGTGGACCACGAAGTCGCCGCCCAGTACCGGGAGTTGCCGGTAGGTGCGGTCGTAGCGGACGTGCTGGGTGCCGTCCTGGTCGACGATCACGTCCCGGACGGCGGTGCTCTGGGCGGCGGTCAGGCCCAGGCTGGTGGCGCGCTCGGCCAGCACGGCGGCGGCGTTGTCGAGTGTGGTGGCCCGGTTCGGCCTGTCGGCGGCGTCGGCGGCGGGGGTGAGTACGGCGGCCAGAAGGGTGGCCGTGGTGGCGGCGATGCCGGCGGTGGCGAGACGGGAACCTCGGACGTGCGGCCGTATCCGGCTCATCGGTCTCCTCGGGATCCTCGGGAAGGCGCCGTGGGGGGCGCGTGGGGGTGGCGCTGAGGTCGTCCTGAGATTTAAGTGGACATGACATGTCATGTCCATAGCGCATGCGTGCGGGAGCGGTGCGAGCGACGTGAGGGAGGAGAATCGTTTCCGTGATCACCCCGCAACTCCCCTTCTTCGTCTACGGCACCCTCCGTCCCGGCGAGCCCAACCACGCCCTCCTCCTGCGCGGCCGCAGCCTCACCGAGACCCAGGCCCGCCTGCCCGGCGCGGTCCTGTACGAGGGCCCCGGCCATCCGTACGCCGTGGCGGAACCGGACGGGACCGTCACCGGGGAACTGGTCGTCCCGGCCCCGGAGGCGTACGGACCGCTGCTGGCGGAACTGGACCGGCTGGAGGAGTACCGGGCGGGCGACCCGAGCAGCTTGTACGAGCGGGTGGTGCGGGGTGTCCTGCCGGACGGGCGGGGTGGGGGCCGGGTCGGGAGCGGCGACCGGGTGCGGACCGGTGCCGGTACTGGTGCCCGTCCCGCCGCTGCCGCTGCCGCCGCCGGGCAGGAGTACAGGACCGTGGCCGGGGACGGAGCCGGCGGGACCGGCCGGGAAGAGGAGGGCGGGTTCGTGCGGGCGTGGGTGTATCTGGCCGCACCGGCGGTGGCGGTCCGGCTGCGGGCGCGGGGGAGGCTGATCCCGAGCGGGGACTGGCGGGACAGGAACTGAACACGAGGGCCGGACCGGCACGAACGGGCCGAGTGCCAGGGCCGGGCGGGCGCGAAGGGGACCGGACGCCGAATCGGGACCGGCACGAACGGGGCCGGACGCCGTGGCGGGACCGGCACGAACGGGGCCGGACGCCGTGGCGGGACCGGCACGAACCGGGAACGCGTCGCGGACGGCCGCGGCGGGGCCGTCGCCGAGTCGCGGCCGATTCGCCGTCGGGGCGAACCCGGGTCGCCGCTCCAGCCGGGCCCGCTCCAGCCCAGCCGGACCCACCCGGCCCACCCGGGGTCACCCGTTCACACCCCCTTCCCGCACCCTTCGGCCGCTTTTCCGCGGGCCGCTCCGCGCACCGCGATGACCTGCGGGAACGACCGGGGATGCACCCTCGCGGACGAGCCGTCCGACACCCGTTCACCACGTTCCCGACGCCCTCTCGGGAAGCGGGCTCGCGTCGCTGCCACTTACCTCGGAGGAGCAGGGGCGCGACTGACGCAGCGACACATGGGGATGTCGCGGGCCGCCCCAGCGAAAGCTCGGAGGAGCACCGATGCGACGTACCGCCGCCCGACTGCTGACCGGTGCCGCGTTCGCCGCGGCCACCGCGGCCGGGCTCGCCGCGCCCGTCCAGGCCGCCGCCTCCGGAAACGGCGGCCTGGACGTGTACCCCTCCACCGCCGTGCCGGGCGGCCGGGTCACCGTGAACACGGCCGCCTGCGGCGACCCCGGGGCGGCCGCGGGCGACGCCGGCGCGGTCGGCGCCGGCCCCTTCACGCTCGCGCCGAGCAGCCACGACGGTCAGGCGATCGGGCAGTTCCAGGTGCCGCCGAGCGCGCAGCCGGGGACGTACGAGATCGTCGCGCAGTGCGCCGCGGACGGGCGCAGGGTCGCCGGGGACCTGGTGGTCGTCCTGAGTTCCGCGCGGGAGCAGGTGTATCCGCGGGGAAGTGTGAAGACGGGGGTCGGCGGCGCTCTGGGCCCCGATCCCGTGCAGACCGCGGCCGGGGTGACGGCTCTCGCCGTCGCCGCCGCGGGCGGTACCTGGCTCCTGCATCGCCGGGCGAGAGGCGACGGGATCTGACGGGCACCCTCCGCTGTCCGTCCGCCGGTACCGCATGTCCCCTCCCCCTCCGGGTCCGACGCCCCTCGCGGCCCGGAGGGGGCACGGGGTTCCGTCAGGGAGAGGGGTGCCCACGCATGCGCAGAGTCGTCGGCGACACCGTCATAGCCGCCGTGACCGCGGTCGCCCTCTGCTCGGGTGTGTGGCTGCTGCACGGCGGCGCCGGGACACCCGCCCCGCCGCAGCCGTCGGCCGCCGAGGCCCGTCCGGGCGGCGTCGACCCGCGGTCCGCGCCCGCGCTGCCGCCGTCCCCGCCCGACCGGGTCCGCATCCCGTCGATCCGGGTCGACGCCCCCCTCATGGGCCTCGGCCTGACGAAGTCCGGCAGCCTCGACGTGCCGCCGGCCGCGAGGAAGAACCTCGCCGGCTGGTACGAGTCCGGCACCACCCCCGGCGAGACCGGCACCGCGATCGTCGCCGGGCACGTCGACAACGCGGACGGCCCGGCCGTCTTCTACGACCTCGGCGCCCTGCGCAGGGGCGCCACGATCGAGGTGGACCGGCGCGACGGCGGGGTCGCGGTGTTCACCGTCGACGCGGTCGAGGTGTACGACGCCCGCGGCTTCCCCGACGAGAAGGTCTACGGGGCGGCGGCCCGGCCCGAGTTGCGGGTGATCACCTGCGGGGGCGGATACTCGCGGGCGACCGGCTACCGGGGGAACGTGGTGGTGTTCGCGCACCTGACGGGGAGCCGGTGAAGGACCACGAGGTCGCGCAGACCCCTACGCCACCCACTGCTCGTACGCCAGGTTCGCCACCAGCGCGAAGACCACCGTCAACAGCACGATCCGGACGAAGCCGCTGCCCTTCTTCAGGGCGGTGTGGGCGCCGAGCATGCCGCCCACGAGGTTGAAGGCGGCCATCGGGAGCGCCAGTTGCCACAGGACCGCGCCCTGCCAGGCGAACGTGGCCAGGGCGCCCGCGTTGGTGCAGCAGTTGACGATCTTGGCGGTGGCGGAGGCGGTGACCAGGTCGAGGTGGAGGACGGCGGTCAGGGCGAGGACGAGGAAGGTGCCCGTGCCGGGGCCGACGAGTCCGTCGTAGAAACCGATGCCGAGACCCGCGAGGCCGATCGCGGCGAGGACGCGGCGCGGGCCGGCCGGGCCGGTGGCGGGGGCGGTGCCGAAGGCCGGGCGCAGGATCACGAAGGCGGCGACGCCGAGCAGCACCACCATGATCACCGGCTTGAGGACCTCCGTGCTCATCCCGGCCGCGAGGAAGGCGCCCGCGGAGGACCCGGCGAGCGCGGCGAGCCCGATCCGTACGGCCACCCCCACGTCGACCGGCGCCTTGCGGGCGTACGTCACCGCCGCGCCGGAGGTGCCGACGATCGCGACCGCCTTGTTGGTGCCGAGCGCGTGCGCGGCCGGGGTGCCGGCCGGCAGCCCCAGCAGCAGGACCGGCAGCAGCAGGAGCCCGCCCCCGCCGACCACGGCGTCGATCCAGCCGGCCGCGAGCGCGGCGAGACAGAGGAGGGCGACCATGGTCAGTGATATGTCGGGCATGATCGCGACCCTAGGGACCGGATACATGGCCCGTCCATCGAACTGAGGCACTTCTGAGGATGGGGCCGGTCACACGCACCCGCGCCGGGCAGGGGGAAGCTCACACAGGACCCCGCGCGGCCCCGGGAACCCTCACACCCCCGCCCCGGCCCCGCTGAGGGCAGTGTTCCCCTCGGGAAACAACGGTGATGCGGCCGGGTAACCTCCGCACCGCACGCTCGGTGTCATGACCTCGAACGAGCGTGTGGTGGTGATCGGAGCCGGCCTGGCGGGTGTACGCCTGGCCCGCCGGCTCGGTGAGCTGGGCACGCCCGCCCTGCTGATCGGCGAGGAGGAGCACCGGCCCTACAACCGGGTCCTGCTCGCCGAGGTGCTGGCCGGCCGGTACGCCCCCGAGGTGATCGCGCTGCCCGCGCCCGCCGACCTGGTCCGGACCCGGGTGACCGGCATCGACCGCGAGCGGCGCAGCCTGGCCTGCGCGGACGGCTCGGAGATCGCGTACGGCACGCTGGTGCTGGCCACCGGCTCCAACCCGGTGCTGCCGCCGCTGCGCGGACTGTTCACGCCGGACCACGAACTGCCCGAGGGCGTCCACGCCTTCCGCACCATGGACGACTGCCTGGGGCTGTCGAAGGCGGTCCGGCCGGGCGTGCGGGCCGTCGTCATCGGCGGCGGGCTCCTCGGGGTCTCCGCCGCCCGCGCGCTCGCCGTCCGCGGCGCGCAGGTGGTCCTCGCCCAGCAGTCCGAGCGGCTCATGGAACGCCAGCTCGACCCCGACGCCTCGGCGCTGGTGCTGCGGCACCTGCGGGACCTCGGCGTCGAGGTGCACACCGAGTGCCGGGTCCGTGACGTGGCTTGCGTCGGCGGCGCCGTCCGCTCGGTGGAGCTGGCCGACGGATACGCCCTCGACGCCGACCTGGTGGTCCTGGCCTGCGGCGTCCACCCGCGCACCGGCCTCGCGAAGGAGGCCGGACTCGCCGTCCACAAGGGCGTCCTCGTCGACGACGAACTGCGCACCTCCGACCCGCACATCCGCGCGATCGGGGACTGCGTCCAGCACGGGGGCGAGGTCTACGGGCTCGCCGCGCCCGCGCTGGAACAGGCGGACGTACTGGCCGAGCTGCTCACCGGGTCGGCCGGCGCCCGCTACTCGGGGACGCGTTCCCTCACCCGCCTCACGCTCCACGGGCACTCCGCGTTCGACCTCGCCGCGTTCGGCGAGACCGAGGCGCGCCCCGGCGACGACGTCGTCCGGCTCGCCGACGCCACCCGCGGCACCTACCGCAAGGTCGTCGTCCGCGACGACCGTCTGGTCGGCGGCGTGCTGGTCGGCGAACTCGGCACCGTCGGCGCGCTCGCCCGCGCCTGGGAGGGAGCAGAGCCGCTCCCCGACGACGGCCCCCTGCTCCACCTGCTCACCAACGATGGAGGCTCCTGAATGACCGCCGCCCCGGGGGCCACCCCCACGATCGTCCTCGTCGGCCACGGCATGGTCGGCCAGCGCTTCCTCGAGGCACTCGCCGACCGCGGCCTGACCGCCACGCACCGCGTGGTCGTGCTGTGCGAGGAGCCGCGTCCCGCGTACGACCGCGTCCAGCTCACCTCGTACTTCTCGGGGAAGACGCCCGAGGACCTCTCCCTGACCGACATGGGGTTCATCGAGGACCACGGCATCGAGCTGCACGTCGGCGACCCGGCGGAGACCGTCGACCGTGACGCCCGCAGGGTGACCGCCCGTTCGGGCCTGGTCGTCGACTACGACGTGCTGGTGCTGGCCACCGGCTCCTACCCGTTCGTGCCGCCGGTCCCGAACAAGGACGCCGAGGGCTGCTTCGTCTACCGCACGATCGAGGACCTCCTCGCCATCGAGGAGTACGCGAAGTCGCGGGCCACGACGGGCGCGGTCGTCGGCGGCGGTCTGCTCGGCCTGGAGGCCGCGGGCGCGCTGCAGGGCCTCGGGCTCACCTCCCACATCGTGGAGTTCGCGCCGCGCCTGATGCCGGTGCAGGTCGACGAGGGCGGTGGCGCGGCGCTGCTGCGCACCATCGAGGAGATGGGCCTGAGCGTCCACACGGGCGTCGGCACCCAGGAGATCGTGACGGACGCCTCCGGTGCCGTCACCGGCATGAAGCTGTCCGACGGCTCCGAACTGGCCACCGACCTGGTGGTGTTCAGCGCCGGTGTCCGCCCGCGCGACCAGCTGGCCCGCGACTGCGGACTGACGGTCGGCGAGCGCGGCGGCATCGCCGTCGACGAGCGGTGCCGCACGGTCGCCGACCCGCACGTCTTCGCGATCGGCGAGTGCGCGCTGGCCGCCGACGGCCGGGTGTACGGCCTGGTCGCCCCCGGTTACGAGCAGGCCGAGACGGCGGCCGCGGCCATCGCCGCCGACGAGGACGAGCAGAAGTCGTTCACCGGCGCCGACCTCTCCACCAAGCTGAAGCTGCTCGGCGTCGACGTGGCCTCCTTCGGCGACGCGCACGGCACCGCCGAGGACTGCCTGGACGTCGTGTACTCCGACTCCCGCTCGGGCCTGTACAAGAAGCTGGTCATCGGCCGCGACGGCACCCTGCTGGGCGGCATCCTGATCGGCGACGCCGACGCCTACGGCACCCTGCGCGCCCTCACCGGCTCCGTCCCGCCGATCTCCCCCGAGTCGCTGGTCCTGCCCGCCGGGGCCGGCGGCGGCGACCGGCTCGGCCCGTCCGCGCTCCCCGACGACGCGGTGATCTGCTCCTGCCACAACGTCACCAAGGGCACCATCCGCGGCGCGGTCACCGAGCACTCCTGCACCACCGTGCCCGAGGTGAAGAAGTGCACCAAGGCCGGCACCGGCTGCGGCAGTTGCGTCAAGGTTCTCGGCCAGCTCGTCACCGCCGAGCTGGAGGCGAGCGGCGTCGAGGTCGACAAGGGCCTGTGCGGCTGCTTCGCGCAGACCCGCGAGGAGCTGTACGAGATCGTCCTCGCCCTGCGCGTCAACACCTACCAGGACCTGCTCGACCGCTACGGCCGCGACGGCGCGCGGGGCGGCGACGGCTGCGACGTCTGCAAGCCCGCGATCGGCTCGATCATCGCCTCCCTCGCCCCCGTGATCGGCGCGAGCGGCTACGTCCTGGACGGCGAGCAGGCCGCGCTGCAGGAGACCAACGACCACTTCCTCGCCAACCTCCAGAAGAACGGCTCCTACTCGGTGGTGCCGCGCATCCCCGGCGGCGAGGTGACCCCCGAGGGCCTGATCGTCATCGGCGAGATCGCCCGCGACTTCGGTCTCTACACGAAGATCACCGGCGGCCAGCGGATCGACATGTTCGGCGCCCGCGTCGAACAGCTCCCCCTGATCTGGGCCCGCCTGGTCGACGCCGGCTTCGAGTCGGGCCACGCCTACGGCAAGTCCCTGCGCACCGTGAAGTCCTGCGTCGGGCAGACCTGGTGCCGCTACGGCGTCCAGGACTCCGTCCGCATGGCGATCGACCTGGAGCTGCGCTACCGGGGCCTGCGCTCCCCGCACAAGCTGAAGTCCGCCGTCTCCGGCTGCGCCCGCGAGTGCGCCGAGGCCCAGTCGAAGGACTTCGGCATCATCGCCACCTCCAACGGCTGGAACCTGTACGTCGGCGGCAACGGCGGCGCCACCCCGCGCCACGCCGACCTCCTCGCCCAGGACCTCACCGACGCGGAACTGATCCGTCTGATCGACCGGTTCCTGATGTTCTACATCCGCACCGCCGACCGGCTGGAGCGCACCTCGACCTGGCTGGAGCGCATCCCCGGCGGCCTGGACCACGTGCGGGACGTGGTCGTGGAGGACTCCCTCGGCATCTGCGAGGAGCTGGAGTCCCTGATGGCCGCGCACGTGGCCAGCTACGCCGACGAGTGGGCGACCACCATCAACGACCCCGAGAAGCTGGCCCGGTTCGTGTCCTTCGTCAACGCGCCGGACACCCCCGACCCGGTCGTCGGCTTCGTCCCCGAGCGCGACCAGATCAAGCCCGATCTGCCGCTGCTCTCCATCGGCCACCGTCCCCTGGAAGGGAGCGCCCAGCGATGACCCTGGCACTCGAGACGACCGACCTGAAGGTGCAGCTCCAGCTCGGCGAGGACTGGTTCACGGTCTGCGACCTGAGCCTGCTGGTCCCCGGCCGCGGCGTGGCGGCGCTCCTGCCGGACGGCCGCCAGGCGGCCCTGTTCCGGGACCGGGCGGGGGAACTGTACGCGGTGGACAACCGCGACCCGTTCAGCGGCGCGGCGGTCCTCTCCCGCGGCCTGACCGGCTCGGTGCAGGGGCGGCCGTTCGTCGCCTCGCCCCTGCTCAAGCAGCGCTTCGACCTGCGCAGCGGGCAGTGCCTGGACGACGACGCGGTCCGCATCACGACGTACGGGGTGCGGGCGGCGGGCTGACGTCCGGCCGGCCGGGCGCCCGCGCGGAAGTCGGCGCGGGCGCCCGGTCAGCCGTCGAGACCGGTGTACGACACCCCGGTCAGCCGTTCCGACTCCGTCCACAGGCGGCGGCCCGCCCGGTCGTCGAGGGTCCAGGGCGCCCGCCACGAGGGCGCGGGCGCCCCTCGCCACATCGCGAGGGACGGGCCGGTGAAGGAGTCGGGGCGTACGTCCGGCGCGGTCGCGGCGTACAGGACGGGCAGGGCGCCCGCCTCGGCGGACTGGGCGAGGACGCGGTTGCCCGCGGACATGAGCCGCTCGACGGTCCGGCGGCCCTGCGCGCGCGGTCCGGCCGTCTGAAGGCCGGTCGCCGCGTATCCGGGGTGCGCGGCCGCCGCGATCACCTCCGCGCCGGACGCCTCCAGCCGGCGCGCCAGCTCGTGCGTGAACAGCAGGTTGGCGGTCTTGGAACGGCCGTAGGCGATCCAACGCCGGTATACGCGTTCGCTGTTGAGGTCGCCGGGATCGATGGTGCCGAGCAGGTGGGCCATGCTGGAGACGGTCACCACGCGGGCCCGGGGTGCGGCGAGCAGCGCGGGCATGAGCAGTCCGGTGAGGGCGAAGTGGCCGAGGTGGTTCACGCCGAACTGCGTCTCGAACCCGTCGGCGGTCGTGCCGTACGGCATCGCCATCACACCCGCGTTGTTGACCAGCAGGTCGAGCCGGGCGTACGGCCGGGCGAACTCCCGGACGGAGGCGAGGTCCCCGAGGTCCAGCCGCCCCAACTCCACTTCCGCTCCGGGTACTTCACCGGTCAGCCGGGCCACGGCCTCCCGCCCCCGGGTCTCGCTGCGGCAGGCGAGGACGACCCGCGCCCCTCTCCGGGCCAGCTCCCGCGCGATGACGTGGCCGAGCCCGCCGTTGGCGCCGGTGACGACGGCGGTGCGGCCGCTCTGGTCGGGGATGTCGTGCGTGTTCCAGCCGGTCATGGCCGCGCTCCCTCCGCTGCTGTCCCCAGCGTAGGCATTTCCCCGTCACGGCTTGTCCACGACACGGTCACCCTGGGCTCGTAGCCTCCCTGACCGCACGACCCCCGCGGCCGACCGGCCGCGGGGTGTCACGACACCCCTTGGGAGTGAGCGTGGAACGTCGTACTGTCCTGCGTGCGGCCGTCCTCGGCGGGTCCTCCGCCGTGCTCGGCGGAACCCTGTGGCGCGGCGCCGCGTACGCCGCGCCGGCACAGCCCGGCACGAGCCCGTACGGGGCGCTCGGCTCGCCGGACGCCAACGGCATCAGGCTTCCGAGCGGCTTCACCAGCCGGGTGATCGCCCGCTCCGGGCAGACCGTGCCCGGCACGTCGTACACGTGGCACAACGCTCCTGACGGAGGAGCCTGTTACGCGGACGGCACGGGCTGGATCTACGTCTCCAACTCGGAGATCAACCCGTCCGGCGGGGCGAGCGCGGTGAGGTTCTCGTCGACGGGCACGGTGACCGGCGCGTACCGCATCCTGTCCGGCACGCGGCAGAACTGCGCGGGCGGGAAGACCCCGTGGAACACCTGGCTGTCGTGCGAGGAGGTGTCGCTGGGCTACGTCTACGAGACGGACCCGTGGGGCGTGAACGCGGCCGTGCAGCGGCCGGCGATGGGCCGCTTCAAGCACGAGGCGGCCGCCGCCGACCCGGTGCGCAAGGTGGTCTACCTGACCGAGGACGAGACGGACGGCCGCTTCTACCGCTTCGTGCCGACGACCTGGGGCAGCCTGACCTCCGGCACGCTCCAGGTGATGGTCGCCGGCAGCGCCACGTCCGGCTCCTTCACCTGGGCGAACGTCCCCGACCCGGACGGCTCCCCCACCACCACCCGCACCCAGGTGTCCGGCGCCAAGTCCTTCAACGGCGGCGAGGGCTGCCACTACGCGGACGACACCGTCTGGTTCACCACGAAGGGCGACAACCGGGTCTGGCAGCTGGACCTCACGAACAACACCTACCAGCTGGCCTACGACGACTCCCTGGTCTCCGGCACGGCCCCCCTCACCGGGGTCGACAACATCACCGGCTCCGCCTCCGGCGACCTGTTCGTCGCGGAGGACGGCGGCACCATGGAGATCTGCGTGATCACCCCGGCCGACGTGGTCGCCCCGTTCCTGCGCGTCGACGGCCAGTCGGGCTCGGAGATCACCGGCCCGGCCTTCTCCCCCGACGGCACCCGCCTGTACTTCTCCAGCCAGCGCGGCACGTCGGGCAGCTCCTCCGGCGGCATCACGTACGAGGTGAAGGGCCCGTTCCGGGTCTGAGCCCGTCAGGGGCACCGTCTCCACCTGCCCGGTGCCCGCTTCACGAGCCCGCGGACCACGCCCACCCGGACGGGTGCCGCACACATCTTCATCACGGATCAGCCACGAAGCCTTCACTCTCCGTCCCGGCGCCCTACGGTCGTCCCTCTGACACCACCGTCTCAGGGGGACGACATGAGCAACCCGTACACCACCACCCGCCCCGCACCGAGATGGGCCCGCAAGCGCTATGCCCTGCCCGCGCTCGCCCTCGCCCTGTTCGTCGGGGTCGGCATGGGCGGGAGTGCCGAGGACTCCGCGAAGGACGCGGAACCCCTCTCCGCCAAGCCCCGGCCGACGGTCACGGTGACGACGACGGCGACCGCCACCGCCACCGCCGCCCCGAAGCCGGCGCAGACGGTGACCGCGACGGAGACGGTGAAGGTGAAGGTGAAGGTGACCGAGACGGTCACGGCCGAGGCGGCGGCGAACGACGACAGCGGCTCGTACGGCAGCAGTTCGGGGGGCTCCGGCGAGTCGGGGGGTTCCGACAGCGCCTACTACGCCAACTGCACCGAGGCCCGGGCCGCGGGCGCGGCCCCCGTCCACGCGGGCGACCCGGGCTACGGCCGACACCTGGACCGGGACGGCGACGGGACGGGCTGCGAGTAGGGGACCGCGAAGGGGCGGCGCGATCCGGGAGCAGCGCGGGAGAGCAGCGCGAGAGGGCGGCACCCCCGCACAGGGTGCCGCCCTCTCTCGGTGCGCCGGAGCCGCCGCGATCGGTGCTGAGGGTCGGGGACCGCAGCGGCTCCGGGTGTGGAGAGGGGTGGGGGACGGACCGTCAGGGGACCGTCCCCCACCCCCCGGCTCAGCGGTGGTCGCTGCCCTCCGACTGGGTGGCCGCCCGGCCCGCCTCGAGGCGGGCGACCGGGATGCGGAAGGGGGAGCAGGACACGTAGTCGAGGCCGACCTCGTGGAAGAAGTGCACGGACTCCGGGTCGCCGCCGTGCTCGCCGCAGACGCCGAGCTTCAGGTCGGGGCGGGTCGCGCGGCCGGCCTCGACGGCGGCCTTCACGAGGGAGCCGACGCCGTCCTTGTCGATGGTCTCGAAGGGGGAGACCCCGAAGATGCCCTTCTCCAGGTAGGCGGTGAAGAAGGAGGCCTCGACGTCGTCGCGGCTGAAGCCCCACACGGTCTGGGTGAGGTCGTTGGTGCCGAAGGAGAAGAACTCCGCCGCCTCCGCGATCTGACCGGCGGTCAGCGCGGCGCGCGGCAGCTCGATCATCGTGCCGATCGACAGCTTCAGCGACACCCCCGTCGCCGCCTCGACCTCGGCGACGACCTGGTCGGCCTCCTCGCGGACGATCTCCAGCTCCTGGACGGTGCCGACGAGCGGGATCATGATCTCGGCGCGCGGGTCGCCCTTGGCGTTCTTGCGCTCGGCCGCGGCCTCGGCGATGGCGCGGACCTGCATGGTGAACAGGCCGGGGATGACCAGGCCGAGGCGTACGCCGCGCAGGCCCAGCATCGGGTTCTGCTCGTGGAGGCGGTGGACCGCCTGGAGCAGGCGCAGCTCGTTCTCGTGGGGCTCCTGGCGGGACTCCGCGAGCGCCACGCGCACCGACAACTCGGTGATGTCGGGCAGGAACTCGTGCAGCGGCGGGTCGAGGAGGCGGATGGTGACGGGCAGGCCGTCCATCGCCGAGAACAGCTCCACGAAGTCCTTCCTCTGGAGCGGCAGGAGCGCCTTCAGCGAGTCCTCGCGCTCGGCCTCCGTGTCCGCCAGGATCAGGCGCTCGACCAGCTCGCGGCGGTCGCCGAGGAACATGTGCTCGGTGCGGCACAGGCCGATGCCCTGGGCGCCGAAGCGGCGGGCGCGCAGCGCGTCCTCGGCGTTGTCGGCGTTGGCGCGGACCCGCAGGCGGCGCTTGCGGTCGGCGAACGCCATGATCCGGTGCACGGCCTCGACCAGTTCGTCGGCGTCGTTGGCGCCCGCGTGCATGCGGCCCTCGAAGTACTCCACGACGGGGGACGGGACCACCGGGACCTCGCCGAGGTAGACCTTCCCGGACGAGCCGTCGATCGAGATCAGGTCGCCCTCCTCGACGACGTGCCCGCCGGGCACCGTCATCCGGCGGCGCTTGGTGTCGACCTCCAGTTCCTCCGCGCCGCAGACACAGGTCTTGCCCATGCCGCGGGCGACGACCGCCGCGTGCGAGGTCTTGCCGCCGCGCGAGGTGAGGATGCCCTCCGCCGCGATCATGCCGTCGAGGTCGTCGGGGTTGGTCTCGCGGCGGACCAGGATGACCTTCTCGCCCGAGCGGGACCACTTGACGGCGGTGTAGGAGTCGAAGACCGCCTTGCCGACCGCGGCGCCCGGGGAGGCGGCGATGCCGCGGCCGACCTGCGCGGTCTTGGCGTGCTCGTCGAAGCGGGGGAACATCAGCTGGGCGAGCTGGGCGCCGTTGACCCGCTGGAGGGCCTCGGTCTCGTCGATGAGGCCCTGGTCGACGAGCTGGGTGGCGATGCGGAAGGCCGCGCCGGCCGTGCGCTTGCCGACCCGGGTCTGGAGCATCCACAGCTGACCGCGCTCGATGGTGAACTCGATGTCGCAGAGGTCCTTGTAGTGGTTCTCCAGCGTCTCCATGATCCGCATCAGCTGGTCGTACGACTTCTTGTCGATGGACTCCAGCTCGGCGAGCGGGACCGTGTTGCGGATGCCGGCGACGACGTCCTCGCCCTGGGCGTTCTGGAGGTAGTCGCCGTAGACGCCCTGGTGGCCGGAGGCGGGGTCGCGGGTGAAGGCGACGCCGGTGCCGGAGTCGGGGCCGAGGTTGCCGAAGACCATCGAGCAGACGTTGACGGCGGTGCCCAGGTCGTGCGGGATGCGCTCCTGGCGGCGGTAGAGCTTGGCGCGGTCGGTGTTCCAGGAGTCGAAGACCGCGTGGATGGCGAGGTCCATCTGCTCGCGCGGATCCTGCGGGAAGTCCCGGCCGGCCTCGGTCTTGACGATCTTCTTGAACCTGGTGACGAGCTTCTTGAGGTCGGCGGCCTCCAGCTCGGTGTCGACCGTGACCTTCTTGGCCGCCTTGGCGGCCTCCAGCGCCTCCTCGAAGAGGTCGCCGTCGACGCCGAGGACGGTCTTGCCGAACATCTGGATGAGGCGCCGGTAGGAGTCCCAGGCGAAGCGGTCGTCGCCGGCCTGCTTGGCCAGGCCCTGGACCGACTTGTCGGAGAGGCCGATGTTGAGGACGGTGTCCATCATGCCGGGCATCGAGAACTTGGCGCCGGAGCGGACGGAGACGAGCAGGGGGTCGTCGGCCTGGCCGAGCTTCTTGCCCATCCTCTCCTCGAGGGCGTCGAGGTGCGCACTCACCTCGTCACGCAGTGCCGCGGGTTCCTCACCGCTGTCGAGGTAGACCTTGCAGGCCTCGGTGGTGATGGTGAAGCCGGGGGGCACCGGCAGGCCGAGGTTGGTCATCTCGGCGAGGTTGGCGCCCTTGCCCCCGAGGAGGTCCTTGAGGTTCTTGTTGCCCTCGGTGAAGTCGTAAACGAACTTCACGGCCTCAACACTCGTGGCCGTTCCGGCTACCGGGAGATCTTTGTTTTCCGACACGGGTCTCGACTCCTCGAGGACGCGGTGGCTGCCCTGACGGCCAGGAACATACCCAGATCGAAGGCACCTGGGTACGTCCACTTGTGCGTCATACGCCTGTAACCAGTCGTCCGCCACCGGATCGAAAGTCAAAGCTTGGCAAGCGCGGAGCAGCCGGTGTTTTCACTTCTTGAACGCACCCCTCTCCACACACCCCATTTGACGCTCATCTGAGCACCCATCGCCACGCCTGATTTCGATCGATGAACGATCAAGGGGTGGCACTGAGTGCCACCCCTTGAGGAAGTGCAAACGAGCGCATGCCGCTCATCTGAGCACTACCGGTATCAAGGGTGGCGAGAATCACGCTTCCACAGGCCGTCGGATTTCACCATCCGGACGCTCCCCCGGACGCGGCCCGGACCCGCCCCGGAACGGAAACGCGCTCGTCACACGCCCTCCACCCGGCCCCGGCCGCGGTCGTACGCCCGGCGCGCACTGCCGTCCGCCCGTCGGCGTCCGCACGCCGGGCGCCCGCCCCCCGTCCGCACGCCCGGCGTCCGCCCCCTTCACATCCCCAGAGCCAGCAGCCGCTCCTCCACCCGCCCGGGCGCGTACAGGTGTTCCACCACCAGCGCGCCGGCCCCCACCAGCCCCGCCCGCTCCCCCAGCCGTGAGGTCACCACCTCCAGCCGGGCCGTGGAGCGGGGCAGCGCCCGCTGGTACAGCAGCTCGCGCACGCCGGTGACGAAGGAGGTGCCGGCGAGGTCCCCGGCGATCATCAGCACGCCCGGGTTGAGCAGTGTCACGACGGTCGCCAGCACGTCGCCGACCCGGCGCCCGGCCTCGCGGGCCAGCGCGGCCGCGCCCGGATGCCCGGCGGCGAGCAGGTCCCGCACGTCCGAGCCGGAGGCCGCGGGCACCCCGGTCTCGGCCAGCCTGCGGGCCACCGCGCCGCCGCTGGCGACGGCCGCGAGACAGCCGTGGGAGCCGCAGCGGCACAGCGCCTCGGAGCCCACCCGGATGTGCCCGATGTCGCCGGCGCCGCCGTCGACGCCCCGGAAGATCTCGCCGCCCACCACGACCCCGGCGCCGATCCCGGTGGACACCTTGACCAGCACGAACGCCGAGCAGTCGGGGTATCCGGTGCGCTGCTCGCCGTAGGCCATGAGGTTGGCGTCGTTGTCGACGAGGACGGGGACGGGTGCGGTGCCCGCGCGTTCCGTGAACGCCCTGGCGAGCCGGCCGCGGATGTCGTAGCCGTCCCAGCCGGGCATGATCGGCGGCTGGACCACCAGGCCGGTCTCGCTGTCGACCGGGCCGGGCACGGCGAGGCCGATGCCGCACACCTCGTCCGCGCGGTGGCCGGCCTTCTCCAGCAGTTCCGCGAACCAGCCGCCCAGTTCGCCGAGCACGGCGTCCGGGCCGTCCTCGACGGCCAGCGTGCCCGAGTGCTCGGCGAGGACCTCGCCGGTCAGGGACAGCACGGCCGCGCGCGCGTGCCGGGTGTCGAGGTCGGCGGCGAGGACGACGGCGTGCGCGTCGTCGAACTCGAGCGTGATGGAGGGGCGGCCGCCCAGCGGGGAGTCGACGGGGCCGCCCGCGCCCTCGCGCAGCCAGCCCGCGCGGAAGAGGCGGTCCAGGCGTTGTCCGACCGTGGCCCGGGAGAGCCCGGTGACCTGCTGGAGGGCACCGCGCGTGGTGGCCCGGCCGGTGCGTACCAGTGCGAGCAGGTCTCCGGCACCGGCCTGACCGCCGCCCCTGCCCGTCCGTCCGGGCTGTCCGGTCATGCGCACCCCCTTGTGTTTATCGATCCTGCATTACATATTGAGTTCTGCGTGTTAAATAGACGTAACCCCACGGTAGCCACTGCCGAACCGGTCGACGGTGGCCTCATCGTCGTTCTTCGGGGAGCCCGAGTGGATCGCACTGCCCAGCTCGTCGCCCGTCCCGCGGGGTACCCCTCCGTATACGATCCGGCCACTCCGGCCGGGTCGCCGCACCTCAGGGCCGTCGAGGTGCTGGACGGCAACTGGACGGGAACCTCGACGGTGCCCTCGCGCGGCCTGTACCCGCACCAGTGGTCCTGGGACTCGGCGTTCGTCGCGATCGGGCTGCGGCACGTCTCCCCGCGCCGGGCGCAGACCGAGCTGGAGACGCTGCTGGGCGCCCAGTGGGGCGACGGGCGTGTCCCGCACATCGTCTTCAACCCCTCCGTACCGCTCGACGCGTACTTCCCGAGCCCCGACTTCTGGCGCTCCTCGACCGCGGGGCGCGCTGCGGGCGCCCCGCGCACCGTACAGACCTCCGGCATCGTGCAGCCACCGGTGCACGCGCTGGCGGCCTGGCTGGTGCACCGCGCCGACCCCGGGCTGTCCCGGGCGCGCGGCTTCCTCGCCCGGGTGTACCCCCGGCTGGCCGCCTGGCACCGCTATCTGCTGCACCGGCGGGACCTGGGCGGCGGCGGTCTGGCGTCGGTCGTGCACCCCTGGGAGCAGGGCATGGACAACGCCCCCTCGTGGGACGTGCCGCTCGCCCGGATCACCCCGGCCCCGGCCCGCTCCTTCCGGCGCGCCGACCTCGCCCACGGGGCGCCGCAGGACCGGCCGACGGACCTGGACTACGGACGGTACGTGCGGCTGGCGACGGACTACCGGGACGGGGGGTACCGGGACGGGCCGGGCGGGGGAAGGGGGGACGGGCCGGGCGGGGGAAGGGGGGACGGGCCGGGCGGGGGAAGGGGGGCCGGCACGGCCGCCTTCGCCGTCGAGGACCCCGCGTTCAACGCCCTGCTCATCGCCTCCGAGCACGCGCTGGCCCGGATCGCGCGGGAGCTGGGGGCCACCGGCACCGCCCGGCACGCGCGCGCGGAGCGGCTGACGGCGGCGCTCGTGGACCGGCTGTGGGACCCCGCCGAGGGCCTGTTCCTCTGCCGGGACCTGCGCGGCGGCGGCCTGATCCGGGAGCGCGGGGTCGCCGGCCTGGTCCCGCTGCTGCTGCCCGCACTGCCCCGCGAGATCGTCTCCGCTCTCGTCCGCACCCTGCGCGGCCCGCACTTCGGGGTGGGTGTCACCACCCGTCTCGCCCCCAGCTACGACCTGCTCGGCGAGGCCTTCGACCCGCACCGCTACTGGCGGGGGCCGGCCTGGTTCAACACCGGCTGGCTCGTCGAGCGGGGTCTGCGGCTGCACGGCGAGCGCGCGGACGCGGACGCGCTGCGCGAGGCCGTGCTGGACCTCGCGGACTCCTCGGACTTCGCCGAGTACGTCGACCCGTACACCGGCGAGGCCTGCGGGGCGACCGGCTTCAGCTGGACCGCCGCGCTCATGCTCGACCTGCTGCACGACACGGAAGGCGTGCCGTGCGGCACGGACATCGTCAGGGACGACAGCTCTTTCGAGGGAGGGGACCGGGGATGACGGACCGGCATCATCTGCTCGTGCACGGCGGGACGTTCGCCGCCGTCGGTGACCGCGGGGACATCAGCGGCGTGCGCGGCGCCGGATCCCCCGACGGGTTGTTCGTCAGGGACGCGCGCCACCTCAGCCGCTGGCAGCTCACCGTGGACGGGGCGGTGCCCGAGGTGCTCGTGCCCGTCGCGGACGGGGACGCGGCGCGCTGTGTGCTCGTACCGCGCGGCGGCCGCACGGAGCCGCCGTCGTGCACCCTCTTCCGCGAACAGGCGGTGGGCGACGGCTCGTTCGTCGAGTCGCTGCGGGTGGTCGGCAACCGTCCGGCACCGCTGACGGTCCGGCTGGCGCTCACCGTCGACGCCGACTTCACCGACCAGTTCGAACTCCGCTCCGACCACCGCACCTACGCCAAGACCGGCGCGGTCCGCCGCCGCCAGGTCCTCGACGACGGGGTGGAGTTCAGCTACCGGCGCGGCGAGTGGCGGTCCCTCACGACGGTGACCGCCGACCCCGCGCCGGACGGCGTGGAGGAGACCGGCACCGGCGCCCGCCGCCTGGTGTGGACCCTGGAACTGGAGCCGCACGGCTCGGCCGAACTGACGCTGCGGGTGATGGCCCGCCCGCACGGCGAGAAGCGCGCCCTGCGCGTCCCCAGCTCCCCCGCCGCGCTGACCGCGCAGCTGCTCGCGCGGGAGGGGGAGTTCATGGAGGGCGTGGCCTTCCCCACCGGCTGGCCCGAACTGGCGGCCGCCTGCGCGCGGGGCCTCGCCGACCTGGCCGCGCTCCAGGTCCCCGCGACCGGGCCGGACGGGGAGGAACTGCGCGTCCCGGCCGCCGGCGCCCCCTGGTTCCTGACCCTGCTGGGCCGCGACGCCCTGCTCACCTCGCTCTTCGCGCTGCCCTACCGGCCCGCCCCGGCCGCCGCCACGCTCCTCGCGCTGGCCGCGGCCCAGGCCACAGAGACCGGCCCGGAGTCGGTCGCCCAGCCCGGCAAGATCGTCCACGAGGTGCGGCACGGCGAACTCGCCCACTTCCACCAGGTCCCCTACGGCCGCTACTACGGCTTGGTGGACGCCACCCCGCTCTTCCTCGTCCTGCTCGGCGCCTACGTCGAACGGACCGGCGACGCGGCCCTCGCCCGCCGGCTGGAGCCGCACGCCCGCGCGGCCGTCGGCTGGATGCTCGACCACGGCGGCCTCACCTCGCGCGGCTACCTGGTCTACCGCGCCGACCGGGGCGGCCTCGCCAACCAGAACTGGAAGGACTCCCCCGGCGCCATCTGTTCGGCCGACGGCACCCGCCCCTCGGGCCCGGTGACGGCGGCCGGGGCCCAGGGCTACGCGTACGACGCGCTGCGCCGGACCGCGTTCGTGGCGCGCGCGGCGTGGCAGGACGACACCTACGCGGCCCTGCTCGAACAGGCCGCCGCCGATCTGCGCGACCGCTTCCAGCGGGACTTCTGGATGCGCGAGCGCTCCTTCCCGGCGCTGGCGCTGGACGGCGAGGGCCGCCACGTCGACGCGCTCGCCTCGGACGCCGGCCACCTGCTGTGGTCGGGGCTGCTGGACAAGGAGTACGGCGAGCTGGTCGGCCGGCGGCTGCTGGAGCCGGACTTCTTCTCCGGCTGGGGCGTCCGCACGCTGGCGGCCGGGCAGCCGGCGTACCACCCGCTGTCGTACCACCGCGGTTCGGTGTGGCCGCACGACAACGCGCTGATCGCCCTGGGGCTGGCCCGCTACGGCCTGCACGACGAGGCCCGCACCGTCGCGCACGGGCTGGTCGACGCGGCCACCGCGACCGGCCACCGCCTGCCCGAGGTGCTCGCGGGCTACGGCCGCGACACGCACGCGGAACCGGTGCCGTACCCGCACGCGTGCGTGCGGGAGTCCCGCTCGGCGGCGGCCCCGCTGGCCCTGCTCACGGCGGTGGGCGGAGCGTAGCGTCACACGTGGCCGGACGTTTGCCCGGTGTTTGCCGACCGCTCGCCGGGACCGGTGAACGCCGGGCTCGGGCACGCCGTACGAAACGGTGGCGGATCCGGTCCCACCACCGGATCCGCCGATCCGCCCGGCTTCGTACGGAAGGACCCCTCGGGTGCCTGTCTTCACACGGTCTCGTGACCTGCCCGACTCCCGCGACGGCTCGCCCGAGGGCGCCGACGGCACCGAGGCGGCCGGGGAGCCCGAGGCGCCGGAGAGCGGAACCGCGCCGCCGCGCACCCTCGCCTCCCGCATCGCGTACGGGTGGGCCTGGCGGAGCCGCCATCCGCGGGCGGCGCGCGTGCTGTGGTGGACGACGACCGTGCTGGCCCTCGTGCTCGTGCTCGGGGCGATGGTGCTGCCGAACCAGCTGGGCCTCCTGCGGGCCGACCGGCTTCTGCGGCTGCCCGGCGAGGCGGTCGTCTCGGCGGCCGTGCTGCTGTCGCTGCCGCGCCGCCCCCGGGTGGTGGCCGCGGCGGCGCTCGGGGCCGGCCTCGCGGCGCTGACCGTGGTCAACGTCCTGGACATGGCGTACTCCGAGTACCTGGGCCGCGGCTTCAACCTGGTCCTGGACTGGGGCCTGCTGGACGACGCGCAGTCCTACGTCGCGGACTCGATGGGCGGGGCGACGGCCCTCGGCGCCGTGATCGGCCTGCTCCTGCTGATAGCCGTGCTCTTCGTCGTGATGGCGCTGGCGGCGGTCCGGCTGAGCGAGGTGCTGGTGCGGAACGTCCCCGCGGCGACCCGCGGCACGCTGATCGCCGGCACGGTCTGGATCACCTGCTCCGTCCTGTCGGTCCAGTACGCCGGACTGCCGCTCGCCTACCACCGCGCGGTCAGCGCCGTCACCGTCAAGGCCAAGGACGTACGGCAGACCCTTGAGGACGAGGCCGCGTTCGCGAAGGAGGCCCGCGCGGACGCCTTCGGCGACACCCCGCCCGACCAGCTCGTGCCCGACCTGCGCGGCAAGGACGTGATCTTCACCTTCATCGAGAGCTACGGCCGCAGCGCGATCGAGGACCCGATCATGTCCCCCGGCGTCGACCGGACGCTCACCGCGAGCACCGCCGCGCTGGCGAAGGCCGGCTACCGCGCCAAGAGCGGCTGGCTGACCTCGGCGACCTTCGGCGGCAGCAGCTGGCTCGGCCACTCCAGCACGCTGTCCGGGCTGTGGATCGACAACCAGCAGCGCTACCGCACGGTCATGAACAGCGACCGCCTCAGCCTGCCGAAGATCTTCCAGAAGACCGGGGCCTGGGACACGGTGGGCGTGATGCCCGGAATCCAGAAGGCGTGGCCCGAGCAGAAGCACTACGGCCTCGACAAGGTCTACAACGCCTTCCAGATGGGCTACCAGGGCCCGAAGTTCAGCTGGTCGACGATGCCCGACCAGTACGCGCTGGAGGCGTTCCAGCGGCTGGAGCACGGCAGGGAACGCGACAGGCCGCTGATGTCGGAGATCATCCTGACCTCCAGTCACCAGCCGTGGGCCCCGCTCCCGGAGATGGTCGGCTGGGACGAGGTGGGCGACGGCTCGGTCTTCGACGGCATCCAGCAGGCCGGCGAGAAGGCGTCCGACGTCATCGCCGACTCGACCAGGTCCCGCGAGGCGTACGGCAGGTCGATCGAGTACTCGGTGACCGCCCTCACCCAGTGGCTGGAGCGCTACGGCACCGAGGACACCGTCCTGGTCTTCCTCGGCGACCACCAGCCCATCACCCGGGTCAGCGGCGAGAACGCCAGCCGTGACGTACCGGTCTCGATCGTCGCCAAGGACCCGGCGGTCCTCGACAGGATCGCGGCCTGGAAGTGGACCGACGGCCTCAGGCCGGCCCACGACGCCCCGGTCTGGAAGATGGACCTCTTCCGGGACCGCTTCCTGACCGCGTACGGGTCGACCCCGCACCCGACGAAGGACTGACCCGGACCAGGACCAGGACCCGGACCCGGCGGGGCGTGGGAGGACACCCCCTCGGTCGCCTCAGCCGCCGGAGGTGTCCAGTTCCGCTTCCTCGCCGACGCCCGCACAGTCGTAGGGGTCCTTCAGCCAGCCGTCCGGGAGGACGACCCGGTTGTTGCCGGAGGTGCGCCCGCGGGGGCCGTCGGCACCGGCGGGCCAGGGCTGGTCGAGGTCCAGTTCGTCGAGTCCGGCGCGGAGTTCCGCCAGGGAGGAGGTGATCGCGAGACGCTTGCGCATCTCGGAGCCGACGGCGAAGCCCTTCAGGTACCAGGCGACGTGCTTGCGGAAGTCGACGACGCCCTTGGCCTCGTCGCCGATCCATTCGCCGAGGAGGGTGGCGTGCCGGACCATGACGTCGGCGACCTCGCGCAGGGACGGGCGCGAGACGTCCTGGGGACGGCCCTCGAAGGCGGCGACCAGGTCCGCGAACAGCCACGGCCGGCCCAGGCAGCCGCGGCCGACGACCACTCCGTCGCACCCCGTCTCGCGCACCATCCGCAGCGCGTCCCCGGCCGACCAGATGTCGCCGTTGCCGAGGACGGGGATCTCCGGGACGTGCTCCTTCAGGCGGGCGATCGCCTCCCAGTCGGCGGTGCCGCCGTAGTGCTGGGCGGCGGTACGGCCGTGCAGCGCGATGGCGGTGACGCCCTCCTCGACGGCGATGCGGCCGGCGTCGAGGTAGGTGATGTGGTCGTCGTCGATGCCCTTGCGCATCTTCATGGTGACGGGGAGGTCCCCGGCGCCGCCGACGGCCTCGCGGAGGATGGCGCGGAGCAGGTTGCGCTTGTAGGGGAGGGCGGAGCCGCCGCCCTTGCGGGTGACCTTCGGGACCGGGCAGCCGAAGTTCAGGTCGATGTGGTCGGCCAGGCCCTCGTCGGCGATCATCCGGACGGCCTTGCCGACGGTCGCCGGGTCCACGCCGTACAGCTGGATCGAACGCGGCTTCTCGCTCGCGTCGAAGTGGATCAGCTGCATGGTCTTCTCGTTGCGCTCGACCAGCGCCCGGGTCGTGATCATCTCGCTCACGAACAGGCCCTTGCCCCCGCTGAACTCCCTGCACAGGGTGCGGAAGGGCGCGTTGGTGATACCGGCCATGGGAGCGAGGACGACCGGCGGCCGAACGGTGTGCGGGCCGATCTGCAGGGGGGTGACGGGCGTGGACATCCGCCCATTGTCGCCCATCGACGACCCTCATGTAACGGTCATTAGTTAGCCGCACTATCGAACCCGGCGTACCATGACCGCATGCCCGAGCCGAGCCAGCGACGACGTCTGCTCGTCCTCGCGATCTGCTGCATGAGCCTGCTGATCGTGAGCCTCGACAACACGATCCTCAACGTCGCCCTGCCCGCGATGCAGCGCGACCTGCACGCCGGAACCTCCGGCCTCCAGTGGACGATCGACGCCTACACCCTCGTCCTCGCGTCCCTGCTGATGCTCGCCGGGTCCACCGCCGACCGGATCGGCCGCAGAAAGGTCTTCCTCGCGGGCCTGGTCGTGTTCTCGCTCGGCTCCCTGCTCTGCTCCCTCGCCCCCGACCTCGACCTGCTGGTCGCGGCCCGCATGGTGCAGGCGGTCGGCGGCTCGATGCTCAACCCGGTCGCCATGTCGATCATCACCAACACGTTCACGGACCCGCGCGAGCGCGCCCGCGCCATCGGCGCGTGGGGTGGGGTGGTCGGCATCTCCATGGCCGCCGGACCCCTGATCGGCGGCCTGCTGGTGGAGTCCGTCGGCTGGCGCTCCATCTTCTGGGTCAACCTGCCGGTCGGCCTCGCCGCCCTCCTGCTGACCCTGCGGTACGTCCCCGAGTCCCGCGCCCCGAAGGCCCGCCGCCCCGACCCGGTCGGCCAGCTCCTGGTCATCGTCCTCTTCGGCTGCCTGACGTACGCGATCATCGAGGCGCCCGAGGCCGGGCTCGGCACCAGCCTGCCCTTCGCCGCAGTCGCCCTCGCCGCCCTGCTCGGCCTCCTGCGCTACGAGCCGCGCCGCCACGAACCCCTCATCGACCTGCGGTTCTTCCGGTCGGCGCCGTTCAGCGGGGCGACCGTGATCGCGATCAGCGCCTTCGCGGCGCTCGGCGGGTTCCTGTTCCTGTCCACGCTGTACCTCCAGAACGTCCGCGGCCTCGACGCCCTGCACGCCGGTCTGTGGATGCTGCCGATGGCCCTCCCGACCTTCCTGTGCGCCCCCCTGTCCGGGCGGCTCGTCGGCAGCCGGGGGCCACGGGTGCCCCTGCTGGTCGCCGGCCTCGCGATGACCGCGAGCGGCGTGCTGTTCGCCGCGTTCGACGCGGAGACCTCCGACACCACGCTGTTCCTCGGATACGTGCTGTTCGGCATCGGCTTCGGCTTCGTGAACGCCCCCATCACCAACACCGCGGTCTCGGGGATGCCCCGCGCCCAGGCCGGGGTCGCCGCCGCCGTCGCCTCCACCAGCCGGCAGCTCGGCCAGACCCTCGGGGTCGCGGTGGTCGGGGCGGTGCTCGCGGCGGGCATCGGGGCATCGGCGTACCGCGAGACGTTCGTGGCGGCGGCGGTGCCGGGATGGTGGATCCTCGCCGGGTGCGGGGCGCTGGTGCTGGTGGTGGGCCTGGTGAGCAGCGGCCCGTGGGCACGGGGAACGGCCGCGCGGGCGGCCGAACGGCTGGCCTCCCCCGAGATCCGCGAGCATGCGGGGCTGAGCGCGTAGCGCCCTGCGGCCTGTTCGGGGATGGCGGGCTCGGATCGTCCCGGGCCAGGCGCGTCGTCCCGGGCCAGGCGGGCCCGCGCCGCGGAGCCGCGGGGCGGCACGGCACCGCGTCCCTCGGGAACCGCGCTCACGCCAGTCGTGAGGCCAGGTCGGGCAGGCGCCTCAGCAGCAGCTCCTCCGCCCCCGGCAGTGCCTTCTGGCCCGCCAGGGCCAGCGCTATCGCCGCCAGGACTCCCGCCCAGGCCAGCGGGCCCAGTGGCGTGCAGCCGAAGAACTGACTGGCGCCCGGCGTCTCCACCAGCGCGCACAGGACCACCGCCGAACCCAGGGACGTGAGGCGCACCAGGGGGCTGTCGCGGCGGTCGGCCAGGGTCTGGGCCAGTTGCGTGCCCACCACCGCGCACAGGGCCATCGTGGTCGAGCGCCGGGTCGTGCCCGGGGTGAAGCGGCCGATGAGCCAGGCGACGGTGGCGCCCAGGCAGGTGGTGAGGGCCCGGTGGCGGATCTGCCGGACGAGCGGGGCGCCGAGGAGGGCCGTGCCCAGGGGTGCGCCGGTCTCCGGGGCGTCGGCCTCCTCCTTGGGGGTCACCGCCACCGCCATCGCCGGGAACAGGTCCGTGAACAGGTTGACCAGCAGCATCTGGCGGGTGGACAGGGGCGCGGAACCCGACAGCAGGGTGCCGAGGACGCCGAAACCGACCTCGCCCGCATTGCCGCCGATGAGGATGGCGATGGCGTCGGCCACGCTGTGCCAGAGCGAACGGCCTTCCTGGACGGCCTCGATGAGGACCGAGAGGTCGTCGCCGGTGACGACGAGGTCGGCGGCGTTGCGGGCGGCGGCCGAACCGCGGGCGCTGATGCCGACGCCGATGTCGGCGGCGCGGATCGCGGCGGCGTCGTTGGCGCCGTCGCCGACCATGCCGACGACCCGGCCCGCGTCCCTGAGGGCCTCGACGACCTGGAGCTTCTGCTCGGGCGCGACCCGGGCGACGACGTCGGCGTCCCGGAGCATCCGGGAGCGCACGGAGCGGTCGGCGGCGGCGAGTTCGTCACCGGTGACCACGTTCGCGTCGTCCGGCCAGCCCAGCCCGACGGCGATGGCGTGAGCGGTCCGCGGATGGTCGCCGGTCAGCACGACGGGCCGTACGCCCGCCTCGCGCAGCCCGTGGACCAGGGCCGGCGAGGTCTCGCGCGGCACGTCGGCGAAGGCCACGAGTCCGGTGAACTCCAGCCCCTCCAGAGGCGCTTCGAGGACGTCCGCCGCCCTCTCGCCGTCCGCCAGCGGGCGCTGGGCCACCGCCAGGACCCGCAGGCCGTCGGCGGCGAGGGACTGGGACCGGTCGTGCAGCCGGGAGGGCAGGCCGGCGCAGGTGGACAGGACGGTCTCCGGGGCGCCCTTGACGACCAGCACGGGCGGACCGCCGGCCGCCTGCCCGACCGCGGCCGCGTAGCCGCGGGCGGCCTCGAAGGGCAGCCCCTCGGCCTGCCGCCAGTCGGGGTCCGGCCCGGCGGCGTCCAGGACGGCCTCGTCGGTGGCGTGCGCCGGGCGGTGCGGGTCGCCGTCGAGGCGGGGGCAGGCCCGGGCCGCGGCGCGCAGGGGGGCGGCGGCGGCCGGGTCGTCGAGGGGGTGGACCGTGCCGTCCGGACCGGCCACCCGGACCAGGCGCAGCCGGTTCTCGGTGAGGGTGCCGGTCTTGTCGAAGCAGACGGTGTCCATCCGGCCCAGCGCCTCCAGCGTGCGCGGGGTGCGGACGAGGAGGCCGCGGCCGCTGAGCCGGCGGGCGGCGGCGAGCTGCGCGACCGTGGCGACCAGGGGCAGCCCCTCGGGTACGGCGGCCACGGCGACGGCGACCCCGCCGCTCACGGCCCGGCGGATCGGGGTGCCCCGCAGCAGCGCCAGGCCGGTCACCGCGGCGCCGCCCGCCAGGGTCAACGGCATGGCCTTGCGGGTGATCTCCTGGAGGCGGGCCTGCACTCCGGCGGCCGGCGGGACGCGCGCGGCGAGGGAGACGGCGCGGGCGGCCTCGGTGCGGTCGCCGGTGTCCACGACGAGGGCCTGGGCGTGCCCCGCCACCACGGTCGTCCCCTCGAAGACCATGCACCGCCGTTCCGCGACGGGGGCCTTCGGGGTGGGGTCCACGGCCTTGTCGACCGGCAGGGACTCGCCGGTCAGCGCCGACTCGTCGACCTCCAGCCCGTCCTCCCACAGCAGGCGGGCGTCGGCGGGCACGACGTCGTCGGCCTTGAGGTCGATGACGTGGCCGGGAGCGAGCTCGGCGGCGTCGACCACGTGCGCGGCCGTCCCGTCGTCGGCGACCCGCGCCTTCTGTTGCTGTCCCGCGACCAGCCCGGACAGGGCGCGCTCGGCCCGCAGCCGCTGGAAGCCGCCGACCAGGGCGTTCAGGTCGAGGGCGCCGAGGACCAGCAGGGCGTCCACGACCGAGCCGAGGATCGCGGACGCGGCCGAGCCGACGACCAGGACCGGGGTGAGCGGGTCGTCCAGTTCGTTCCGCACGGCCCGGGCGAGCTGCCCCGACCAGCGCGCCGGGGCCAGCACGGGAAGGCGTACGACCGTGTCGGCGGCCGTGCGCACCCGGGCCGCCGCGTGTTCGGCGGGGCCCGGTTCCGGGGGCGCCTCGCGCTCCAGCCGGTCCCGTACGTCGTCCGGGTGCAGGGCGTGCCAGGCGACCCGGGGCCGGGGGTGGGGCGGGCGGGCCAGGGCGACGCCGAGGGCGGCGCGCGCTCCGGTCAGCAGGGCCAGCGCGGCGCCCGCGTCGACGGGCGCGTGCCGCAGGCCCGGCAGCGGGGAACCGGGACTCCTCCCGCGGGACTCGCCGACGGCCACGAGCAGACCGGACAGCGCGGCGCCGGACCGGGCCAGGGTCTGCGACCGGCCGCCGACCCGGCGGGCCGCCGGTACGGCGGTCAGCAGCCGCCACACGTCCGCCAGGCCGTGCGGGGCGAGGACGTCCGCGCCCCACACCACCTGACCGTCCTCGTCGGTGAGGGCGACGGCCACGTCGCCGCGCAGGAGACCGGCGGTGACGTCCGCGTCGTCGTGGGGGCGGGGGCGGGCGACCACGACGACACCGCCCTCGCCGCGCAGGCCGTCGACCACCTCGCCCAACGGACGGTCCGCGCCCACGACCTGGTCGGCGAGGCCGGTGAAGTCGGCCAGTGCCGGGTCGTCGACGACCACGACGCGCAGGCCGGCCCGGCGGGCGGCGTCCAGGACGGGCTCGGTCCACGGGTCGGCGCCCGCGCCGGGCTTCCGGAGCGCACCGGGGTGCAGGACGACCGTCCGGGCCATCTCCAGCTGCCGCAGCCGGTCCGGGTCGCGCACCAGCACGCCCTCGCGGGAGAGGGCGCAGCCGAGGGCGGCGTGGAAGACGGCGGGCCCGTACCGCGCCGCCTTCGGGGAACCGGCCAGGACCGCCTCCGCCGACTCGGCGAGGTCGTGCTTGACGAGCAGCGCCGCCACCGCGCCCAGGACGCTGCCCGCCGAGGCGTGGGCGGCGTACTCCTGGGCCGGGGAGGTGCGCAGCGGCGGCCGGACGGACGGGTCGGCGGGCACGCTGTGCCGGTCCGGGACGCACAGGTGGTCGTGGACGGTCTCGAAGGCGGCCGTCCGCACCACCGCCTCCGCCAGCTGGGCGGCGCGCAGCGCACCGTCCAGCACCAGCGAGGTCGGGGTGTGCCCGGCGCCGTGCACGGCCGCGTTCACGACGGCGAGGGCGATCTCCATGCGGGTGTCGCCCAGGCGGGCCCGCAGCCAGGAGCGGAAGCGGGGGTTCTCGCGCAGCAGCGTGACCGCGGCGGTCACCAGCCGCGGCGACGCCGGCAGCCGCATGGCGGATCCCGCCAGCGCGGCCGCGGCACCTGCCGCGTCGGCCGCGAGGATCTCGGCGGCGGTCCGCACGGAGGCCGGATCACCGGGGTGCCCCAGCTCCTCCACGTCGTCGCCGGCGGGGACCAGCCCGTGCCGCTCCGCGAGCGCCTCCGCCCGCTCCGCGACGCTGTCGCCCACGGCCTCCTCGACCGCCACCACCACCAGCCGTGCCAGCCCGCTGTCCCAGTAGGCGAGGGCGACGTCCGGATGCCCGGCGAGCACGGCCGCCACCCGACGGGCCCGGTGTTCGAGGGAACGGGCGCGGGAGGTGACGCCGGCGGGGGCCTCGGCGTCCGCCGGGCGGGACGGCTCCCCGGGGGCGGTCTCCGCGAGCGTGCTCTCCTCGGGGGCGGCCTCGCGCAGGGACAGGTGGGTGCGGGTGCCGGCGCGCCAGTGGGGGGAGGTGCCCGGGAGGGCGGCGCGGGCGACTCGGGCCAGCCGCAGTGCGGAGTCCGCGGCCCGTACTCCTGCCCTGGCCGTGCCCGCGACCGCGCCGGCGGCGGCGCCCACGGCCGGGGCCGTGCCGCGGGCGAGCAGGCGCGGGCCGGCCAGGGCCAGCCCGGCGGCAGCCGCCGCGGGGCGGGTGAGGATTCCCGTGGCCATCACTCGCCCTCGGCATCCCGTGCGGCACGCGACGGCGTCGCGTGGTGCGAGGGCAGCTTGTCGGAGGGGGTCGCGGGTGCCGTCGTACGCTCCGCCGCCGAGTGCCCGGCGAGCACCTTGGGCGTGGGCGGTGTGCCGGACGCGTCGCCCGCGCTGCGCCTCCCGGTCCCACCCGCGTCCGCGTCCGTGCCCGCCGCGTCGCCGTCCGTCCGCTGCCGCGGTCGCGGCTGGGTCAGCCAGGCCACCGCCGCCCCGGTCACCGCGACGGGCCACTCCACGACCCCGGCGACGCCGAGCACGCCCGCGCCGGTGTAGACGGCGAGTCGGCGCCCGCGCGGGGACACCGCGCCGACCTTGTCGAGTGCGCCCCCGGCGGCCCGGCCCACCAGGCCGGCGCCGGGCACCCTGTTCAGCACCGAGGCGGCCGCCCGCAGCGGCTGGGGGAGTTCCCGTGTCGAGTTCTGCTCGGTCATGGCTCTCACTCCTCGGGTGGCCCCCCTGTTTCCCCCGACCGCCCGAGTTCCCGCACCGCGGACCCTCACCCATGGAACGGGGCAGCCGTCCCCGGTTCCTCCCGGTCGGGGTCCGCTCCCGCTCCGGCGGGTCCGCGTGCGGCCGCTCCGGCCGGGCCCGGCCCCGGTGCGCCGTTCCCGTGCGCCCCCGGCCCGCGAGCCCCCGGCCCGGCCAACTCGCCCCGCGGAAGGCCCCGTTGATGTTGGACTTGGTGCACACTCTCAGCCGGGCCCGCCTCTGGAGGCAGCATGTCGGAGATCAACACGAGCAAGGTGAGCCGCTGGGACCAGCACGGGCGCGAGCACGTCGTCCGGGTCCGGCGGGCGGGGATCCAGCGCACGATCCGGTGCGACACGTGCGGCTGGCGCCAGGGCGCCCAGTTCCTGCCCCGGCTGAAGGCGGAGGAGCACCTGGCGCAGGCCCATCAGGCGACGGTGGACCCCGCGGGGGCGTAGCCCCGGCCGCGAGGTCCTGGGACTCCACGGCGGCACCACGAAGCCCCCGGCTCCGGGAAGGGAGCCGGGGGCTTCGGTCGGTGGTGGGGGGTCAGGCGCCGATCAGGCGGGCGGCCAGGTAGCCCTCGATCTGGTCGAGGGACACGCGCTCCTGCTTCATCGAGTCGCGCTCGCGCACGGTCACCGCGTTGTCCTCGAGCGTGTCGAAGTCGACGGTGACGCAGTACGGCGTACCGATCTCGTCCTGACGGCGGTAGCGGCGGCCGATCGCGCCGGCGTCGTCGAAGTCGATGTTCCAGTTCTGCCGCAGCGCCTGGGCGAGGCCCTTGGCCTTGGGCGACAGCTCCGGGTTGCGCGACAGCGGCAGCACGGCGACCTTCACCGGGGCGAGGCGGTGGTCGAGACGCAGCACCGTGCGCTTCTCCAGCTTGCCCTTGGCGTTGGGCGCCTCGTCCTCGACGTAGGCGTCGAGCAGGAACGCCAGCATCGCGCGGCCGACACCGGCCGCGGGCTCGATGACGTACGGCGTCCAGCGCTCGCCGGCCTCCTGGTCGAAGTAGGAGAGGTCCTGGCCGGAGGCCTTGGCGTGGGCACCGAGGTCGTAGTCGGTGCGGTTGGCGACGCCCTCCAGCTCACCCCACTCGTTGCCGCCGAACTGGAAGCGGTACTCGATGTCGGCGGTGCGCTTGGAGTAGTGGGAGAGCTTCTCCTTCGGGTGCTCGTACCACCGCATGTTCTCTTCGCGCAGGCCGAGACCGGTGTACCAGTTCCAGCGCTGCTCCATCCAGTACTCCTGCCACTGCTCGTCCTCGCCCGGCTTGACGAAGAACTCCATCTCCATCTGCTCGAACTCGCGCGTGCGGAAGATGAAGTTGCCGGGCGTGATCTCGTTGCGGAAGGACTTGCCCATCTGGGCGATTCCGAACGGCGGCTTGCGGCGCGAAGTGGTCTGCACCTGGGCGAAGTTGGTGAAGATGCCCTGGGCGGTCTCGGGGCGCAGGTAGGCGATGGAGCCGGTGTCCTGCGTGGGGCCGAGGTGGGTGGAGAGCAGACCCGAGAACTGCTTGGGTTCGGTGAACTGGCCCTTGTTGCCGCAGTTCGGGCAGTTCACGTCCGCCAGGCCGTTCTCCGGCAGGCGCTTGTGCTTGGCCTCGTAGGCCTCCTCCAGGTGGTCCGCGCGGAACCGCTTGTGGCAGGAGGTGCACTCGGTGAGCGGGTCGGAGAAGGTGGCGACGTGACCGGAGGCGACCCAGACCTCGGGGGCCAGGATGACGGACGAGTCGATGCCGACCACGTCCTCGCGCGACGTCACCATGTAGCGCCACCACTGGCGCTTCAGGTTCTCCTTGAGCTCGACACCCAGCGGTCCGTAGTCCCAGGCGGCGCGCTGGCCACCGTAGATCTCACTACAGGGGAATACGAAGCCACGGCGCTTGCTCAGGCTGACGATGGTGTCGATCTTGTCGGCGGCCACGGTGCTCTCTTCATAACGACGACGGGCGACGAAGCGAGATGCTTCCAGAGAATTGCCCCAGGGTACCGGCGGGGGCTCCCCCTCGACCAAATCGGTACCCGCCCAAGGTTTCACGGAGGACGGGGGACCCGCCGGGGGAATCCTCGCCGGGCCCTCTCCCCGGTCGCCACCCACGACTTTGTTGACAACGGTTTCCATATTTGTTGAAAATGACTGTCATGAACGTACGACGACACCACATATCCGGGATGGCCCTCGCGGCCGTCACCGCCCTCGGCCTCGGCACCCTCTCCGCCTGCTCGACCGACAGCGCGGCCGCCGGCGGCACCGGGAAGTTCGATGTCGTCGCGTCGTTCTACCCGATGGCCTTCCTCGCCGAGCGGATCGGCGGCGACCACGTGAACGTCACCAGCCTGACCGAGCCCGGCCAGGAACCGCACGACCTGGAGATCAGCGCGCGGCAGCGCACCCAGCTGGAGAAGTCCGACGCGGCCCTCTTCCTCAAGGGCCTCCAGCCCTCGGTCGACGAGGCAGTCACCCAGTCCGGGATCAGGACGAAGATCGACGCCACCACCCTCACCACGCTGGAGGAGCACGGCAGCGAGGTCGGCGGCCACGCCGCCGAGCACGAGGACGAGCACGCCGCCGAGGACGAGCACGAGCACGAGGAGACCGGCGGCAAGGACCCCCACATCTGGCTCGACCCGGTGAAGTACGCCGAGGTCGCCGAGGGCGTCGGCAAGGCCTTCGAGAAGGCCGACCCGGACCACGCGGCCGACTACCGGAAGAACACCGCCGACCTGGTGACCGAGCTCGGCGCGCTGGACACCGAGTTCAAGAACGGCCTGGCCGCCACGAAGACCAAGGTCTTCATCACCACGCACGCCGCCTTCGGCTACCTCGCCGAGCGCTACGGCCTGACCGAGGAGGCCATCAGCGGCCTCGACCCCGAGTCGGAGCCCAGCGCCGCGCGCGTCAAGGAGCTTGAGAAGATGGCGAAGGCCGACGGCGTCACCACCGTGTTCTACGAGACGCTCGTCAGCGACAAGACCGCCAGGACCGTCGCCCGGGACGCGAACCTCGAAACGGACGTCCTCGACCCCGTCGAAGGCATCACCGACAAGTCCCGCGGCACCGACTACTTCGCGGTCCAGAGGGCGAACCTCAAGGCCCTGCAGACGGCCCTGGGAACCGCATGATCTTCACGGAGGGCGTGATGGACACCAAGAGCGAGCCCGTCATATCGCTGCGCGGTGTCCGCGCCGAACTGGGCTCGCGCCCGGTCCTGCGCGGCATCGACCTCACCGTGCACCGCGGTGAGGTCGTCGCCCTGCTCGGGGCCAACGGCTCCGGCAAGTCGACCGCCGTCCGCAGCGTCATCGGCCAGGTGCCGCTCAGCGCCGGACGCATCGAGCTGTTCGGCACCGACCGGCGCCGGTTCCGGGACTGGCCGCGCCTCGGCTACGTACCGCAGCGCACCACGGCCGCGGGCGGCGTCCCGGCGACCGTCACCGAGGTCGTCTCCTCCGGGCGGCTGTCCCGGGCCCGCTTCGGCGTCCTGCGCAAGGCCGACCACGAGGCCGTGCGCCGCGCGTTGGACCTCGTCGGCATGGCCGACCGGGCCAAGGACTCCGTCGACGCGCTCTCCGGCGGCCAGCACCAGCGGGTGCTGATCGCCCGCGCGCTCGCCGCCGAACCCGAACTGCTGATCATGGACGAGCCGATGGCGGGCGTCGACCTGGCCAGCCAGGAGGTCCTGGCCGAGACCCTGCGCGAGCAGGTCGCCCAGGGCACCACCGTGCTGCTCGTCCTGCACGAACTGGGCCCCCTGGAGCCCCTCATCGACCGGGCCGTCGTCCTGCGCGACGGCTGCGTCACGCACGACGGGCCGCCGCCCAGGGCGCTCGGCCAGCACGCGCTGCCCGGCCACGACCACGTACACCCGCACGCTCCGGCGGGCACCGAACCGATCCGCACGGGACTGCTGAGCTGATGGACTTCCTCGACTACGCCTTCATGCAGCGGGCGCTGCTCGCCGCCGTCCTGGTCGGCATCACCGCCCCCGCCGTCGGCATCTACCTCGTCCAGCGCCGCCAGGCCCTCATGGGCGACGGCATCGGCCACGTCGCGATGACCGGCGTCGGCCTCGGCTTCCTGCTGTCGTGGTCCCCGGTCTGGATGGCGACCGCCGTCTCCGTCCTCGGCGCGGTCCTCATGGAGCTGATCCGCTGGTACGGCAGGACCCGCGGCGACATCGCCCTCGCCATGCTCTTCTACGGCGGCATGGCCGGCGGCGTGATGTTCATCAACCTCGCGCCGACCGGCTCCAACGCCAACCTGACGTCGTACCTCTTCGGCTCGCTGTCCACGGTGTCGGAGTCGGACGTGACCGCGATCTGCGTCCTCGCGGCCTTCGTGGTCCTCGTCACCGTCGGACTGCGCCGGCAGCTGTTCGCGGTCAGCCAGGACGAGGAGTTCGCGCGGGTCACCGGACTGCCGGTGCGCGCCCTGAACCTGCTGACGGCCGTCACCGCGGCGGTCACCGTCACCGTCGCCATGCGGGTCGTCGGCCTGCTGCTGGTGTCGGCGCTGATGGTGGTGCCGGTGGCGGCGGCCCAGCAGCTCAGCCGCAGTTTCGCGGCGACCTTCGCGATCGCCGTCGCGATCGGCGTCGGCGTGACGACCGGCGGCACGGTCACCTCGTACTACCAGGACGTCCCGCCCGGCGCGACGATCGTGCTGCTGACCATCGGCGCGTTCCTCGTGCTGACCGCCCTGGCCGCCCCGCTGGCCCGGCGCCGCGCCCGCGCGGCCGCCGCCGCGCAACCCGCCGGGGACCCGGCGGAGTGCGCGATTCCGGCCAGCCGCGCGGGCGGCGACGGAGTCGGCGTCTGACCACGCACGGTCCGGACTGGCACAATGGCCCGGCACAGCGCAGACGTGAGGAGGCAACGGTGACGACCGCTGGATCGCCCGTGAAGGGCCGAGCCACCCGGCAGCGCGCCGCCGTGGCGGCGGCGCTCGACGAGGTCGAGGAGTTCCGCAGCGCTCAGGAACTCCACGACATGCTCAAGCACAAGGGCGACTCCGTCGGGCTGACCACGGTCTACCGCACCCTGCAGACCCTCGCCGACGCCGGCGAGGTCGACGTGCTGCGCACCTCCGACGGCGAGTCCGTCTACCGGCGCTGCTCCACCGGCGAACACCACCACCACCTCGTCTGCCGCGCCTGCGGCAAGGCGGTCGAGGTCGAGGGGCCCGCGGTCGAGAAGTGGGCGGAGGCCATCGCAGCGGAACACGGGTTCGTGAACGTGGCCCACACGGTGGAGATCTTCGGCACCTGCGCGGAGTGCTCCGCGGGGTGAGCGGGATCTTCGTGCCGGTGGGTCGCGGGACCGCCCGGGGGCTTCGCCCCCGGACCCCCTTTTCGGCCTGAACGGCCTCGTCCTCAGACGCCGGACGGGTTGTCTTCCTCCTGTCGGCCCTCCATGGCCAGGAGTTCCTCGTTGGGGATCGCGCCGCCGAAGCGGCGGTCCCGGGAGGCGAACTCCAGGCAGGCCCGCCACAGGTCGCGGCGGTCGAAGTCGGGCCACAGGACGTCCTGGAAGACCATCTCCGCGTAGGCGCTCTGCCACAGCAGGTAGTTGGACGTGCGCTGCTCGCCGCTCGGGCGCAGGAACAGGTCCACGTCCGGCATGTCCGGGTAGTACATGTACTTCTGCAGGGTCTTCTCGTTGACCTTCGACGGATCGAGACGACCCGCCTTCACGTCCTCCGCGAGGGCCTGCGCCGCGTCGGCGATCTCCGCGCGTCCCCCGTAGTTCATGCAGAAGTACAGCGTGAGGCGGTCGTTGTCCTTCGTCTGCTCCTGCGCGATCTGGAGCTCCTTGGCGACCGACTTCCACAGCTTGGGCATCCGGCCCACCCAGCGCACCCGGATGCCCAGCTCGTCGAGCTGGTCGCGGGTCCTGCGGATGAAGTCGCGGTTGAAGTTCATCAGGAAGCGCACCTCGTCGGGCGAGCGCTTCCAGTTCTCGGTGGAGAAGGCGTACAGGGAGATGTTGCGCACACCGATCTCGACGCCGCCCTGGAGGACGTCCAGCACCCGCTCGGCGCCCACCTTGTGGCCCTCGGTGCGGGGCAGGCCCCGCTCCTTCGCCCAGCGGCCGTTGCCGTCCATGACGATCGCCACGTGCTCGGGGACCAGCTCGCCGGGGAGCTTCGGCGCGCGGGCGCCGGACGGGTGCGGCTCCGGCGCCTTGTACTCCCGACGCTGCCGCCCCAGGAACCCGCGTACGACCATGTGCTTCTCGTCTCCTCTTGCGTTTCGGCTTGCTTCTACTTCTCGACGTACCGCAGGGAGCGCAGACCGCGCTCCAGGTGCCAGTGCAGGTACGCGGACACCAGCCCGCTGCCCTCCCGGACGTACCGTGCCTCGCAGGCGTCCGCGGTCTCCCAGTCTCCCGTGAGCAGCGCCGCCAGCAGCGCCAGGGCCTGCGGCGAGGGTACGACGCTGCCGGGCACCCGGCAGTCGACGCAGACGGAGCCGCCGGAGGCGACGGAGAAGAACCGGTTGGGGCCGGGCATGCCGCACTTCGCGCAGTCGCCGAAGCTGGGCGCGTAGCCGTTGACGGCGAGGGAGCGCAGCAGGAAGGCGTCCAGGACGAGGTGCGGGGCGTGCTCGCCGCGGGCGAGGGTGCGCAGGGCGCCGACGAGCAGCAGGTACTGCTGCACGGCCGGTTCGCCCTCGTGGTCGGTGAACCGCTCGGCGGTCTCCAGCATGGCCGTGCCGGCGGTGTAGCGGGCGTAGTCGGTGACGATGCCGCCGCCGTACGGCGCGATGGTCTCGCTCTGCGTGCAGAGCGGCAGCCCGCGCCCGATCAGCTCACTGCCCCGCGCGAAGAACTGCACGTCCACGTGCGAGAACGGCTCCAGCCGGGCCCCGAACTTCGACTTGGTCCGCCGCACCCCACGGGCGACGGCCCGCACCCGGCCGTGACCGCGGGTGAGCAGGGTGATGATCCGGTCCGCCTCGCCCAGCTTCTGGGTGCGCAGCACGATGCCGTCGTCCCTGAAGAGACTCATCGCGCATCACCCCGGGACGGCCGGGGGTGTGGGGGGTGTCCCCCACGGGATCGCAGCATGATCCGGTCCGCCTCGCCCAGCTTCTGGGTGCGCAGCACGATGCCGTCGTCGCGGAACAGACTCATGCCGCCATTCTCGCCTACGCGGCGGGAGCGGTGTGCCGTCGGCGGTCCACCGCTCCCGCAACCGTGTGGCGGGAGGGGGCGTCCGTGACTGAGGGGGCCCCGGAGACCACCGGGGTTCCCCGGCTCAGTCACCGACGGACGGAGAGAACGATCTCAGGCTCGACGAACCGCCGCACTCTGCTCACCACCGCGGGCGCCCTCACCGCGGCCTCCCTGCTGAGCGCCGGTCCGGCGCGGGCCGCCGACGGCGCCGGACCCGTGACCGCCCGCCTGCGCGCCCTGGAGGAGACGCACGGCGCCCGCCTCGGCGTCTTCGCGCACCACGTGCGCACCGGGCGTTCCGTGCGCCACCGCGCCGGCGAACGCTTCCCCGTCTGCTCCCTGTTCAAGGTCCTCGCGGTCGCCGCCGTGCTCCGCGACCTGGACCGGGACGGCGAGGTCCTGGCCCGCCGCATCCACTTCACCGACGACGACGTGGTGGAGAACTCGCCCGTCACCGAGGACCACGTGGCCGACGGCATGACCGTGGCCGAGCTGTGCGACGCGGCGATCCGCCGCAGCGACAACACGGCCGCCAACCTGCTGCTGCGCGAGCTGGGCGGCCCGGCCGCCGTCACCCGCTTCGCCCGGTCGATCGGGGACCGGGTCACCCGGCTCGACCGGTGGGAGCCGGAACTGAACTCGGCCGAGCCGTGGCGGGTGACGGACACCACGACCCCGTACGCGATCGGCCGCTCCTACGCCCGGCTGGTGCTGGGCGACGCGCTGGCGCCCGGCGACCGGCGGCGGCTGACGGACTGGATGCTCGCCAACCGCACCAGCGACAACCGCTTCCGGGCCGGCCTGCCGCCCACCTGGACGCTCGCGGACAAGACCGGCGGCGGCTGGTACGGCGCCAACAACGACGCCGGGATCGCCTGGACGCCCGACGGCGCCCCCGTGGTGCTGGTCGTGCAGGTCACGATGCCGGACCGGGAGGCCGCCTACGACCACGGCCTGATCGTCGAGACGGCGAGGCTGCTGGCGGCGACGCTCGGCTGAGACACCGCCCCGGGGCGGGCCCGGACGGCGCGTCAGTCACCGTCCGGGTCGGCCCCCGGGGTCAGCACGGGCACGGTGTCGGGGGTGCCGTTCGGGGAGATCTCCGCGGAGGCGTCCCACAGCTGGTCGAAGCGCCGGATCAGCGGCTGCACCTCGTCCGCGCGGGCGTTCACCGTGGTCGAGGAGTTCACGCTGAGCTGGTCGGCGTGGATCTCGTACGACAGCGCCCCGTCGAAGACGATCCAGTCGATCATCTTGCCGCGCCGCAGATGGGCGGGGAGCTGTTCCAGCACCACCACCCGGACCTGGATGCCGATCTGGCGCTGCTCCTCGCAGATGGGGGCCAGCGCGGAGCGCTCCTGGGGTTCCTTGACGATGAACAGCCGCCGCACGGTGACTCCCCGCTCGGTGATCGCCTCGCGCTGTGCGGTGAGATAGCGGCTCGCGGGTTCGCTGGACCAGAAGCCGTCGTCGACGACGCTGGTGCTGATGGCGTCGATGCTGCTTCTGGTGCACTTGGTCAGCGTCATCAGCCAGTCGTGGTTCTCGCCCGGCGTCTCGGCGGTGAGGTTGGTGAGGTCCTCCATCTGCGCGGCGAGGCGGTTGATCTCCTCGTGCGCGAACTCGTGCAGGATGTCGGGTCCCATGGAGACGACCTTGGTGGCGTGTTCGGCGAGCCGGGGCACCCCGTCGCCGCGCAGCTTCTCCACCTCGTTGAAGAGTTTGGTGGCCTCGCCTATGTCGGCGAAGCGCTTCTCCACGACGTCCTTCAGTTCGCTGAGCTGGTTCACGAAGGACGCCATGAACTGCACGATCAGGACCGTGCCGCCGCACAGCACGGACAGGACGAGCTGCCAGGGACCCTCCTCCTTCGGCAGCAGGACGTTGGTGAGGACATAGACCACTCCGCCCACCACTACGGTGACCAGGAGTTTCAGCGTGAGCTGACGTGCGCTGTCGTTGTCGGACCGCCGCTGCTGGCCGCTTCGGAAGTACGAGTTCGTCGGTGCGCTCATCTCTCTTTCTCCCCCCGTTGGGATCGTGCGTCGAGTTGTGCGTCGGATGGTGCTCGGACAGGTGTCGTGTCGTGGGACGCGGCCCCGTGGAATCCGGTGCCGTGGGACGTGGTGCCGCGCGGTGCCGCCGTCAGGACGGGGTCAGCGCGTCGCTCCGGGTGAGGAGACGTACGGCGAGCTGGTCCCGGATGCGCTGGGCCAGGCTCGTCCACTGTCTGCTGAATCCCGGTGTCTCCTCCAGTTCCCGCCACAGGGTGTGCAGGCTGCGGTCGACGCGGGCCTGCGGCATCCACAGGTGCAGCAGGTGGTCGACGAGCGGGCGCAGCACCTTCAGTGCGGCCCGGCCGTCGTCGGAGCCGAGCCGCAGGCCGTCGAGCTTGTCGGCGACCGTGGTGAGCAGCCAGTCGTGCAGGGCGAGGTCCTCGCAGAGCGCGGCCGCCGCGGCGGGTGCGGTCCCGCGGGGCAGCCGCAGTTCGACGACCCGCCGGCCGTCGTCGGCGACGGTGAAGTGCGGGGCGGCCGCCTCGCCGTCGGCGGCCGGCAGGGCGGCCCAGCGCAGGCTGGTGTCGGTGGTGTTGAGCGGGGTGTCGTAGTCGAGCAGCCGGTGCTGGCGGGAGATCCGGGCGAGGAGGCTCTCGGCGACCGAGCCGACGTCCGGTTCGTCCTGCTGGTGTCCGGTCAGGAAGCCCTTGACCACGGCCGGCGCGGAGAGCTTGCCGACGGGTACGAGGACGCCGGGGCGGACCAGGTAGTAGCCCCAGGGCTGCCGCCGGTCGGGGCCGCCGGCCGGGACGCAGAAGTGGGCGGTGGCCTGGAGGACGCGGCCCTCGACGAGGGCGGCTCGGGCGGTCACCGTGCCGACGGCCCGGACCCTGGCGCCGCCGGCGGTGGGCAGCCGGCAGTCGACGCCGGTGAGGACGTCCGGGGAGACGGCGTGCCGGTTGGGGCGGCGGGAGAGCCGGACGCGTTCGTCGGCGCGCAGCCGCAGCAGTTGTTCGGCGGCCTGCTCGTCGACCGCGTCCCGGGTGGGCAGCAGACAGGTGCGGACCTCCCCGCAGGCGAGGACCGGCTCCGTGGACTCCTGCGGGCCGCTCATGTCACAGCCCCGGCGGGAAGACGTAGGAGGTGCGGTCCACTATGCCCGCCGGGACGGGCCGGCCCTCCGCGGCGGACCGCTCGGCGACCTGCCGTAACGCCTCGGACTCGACGTGGACCTGGTCGAGGACGACGCGGACGGCGTGTTCGACTGGCAGGAAGCGGGCCGGGAGGATGCTGCAGGTGGCGTAGGCGGTGAAGGGCGCGGCCCGGGGGTTGAGGCGTACCACCGGCGGCAGGGCGTCCCAGTCGGCGGGGAACTCCTTGTCGTCCCAGAGCTCGGGGGTCAGCACGGCCCGGCCGTCGTGGCGCAGCAGGCCGAGCCGGACGAGTTGCCAGACAGAGGCGAGGAAGGCGCAGGACCAGAGGCGTTCGTCCTCGGGTCCGCTCCACAGTTCGACGTCGACGAAGACGGAGTGGCCGCGGGCACCGGTCTCGCTTGGCGGCTCCCAGACGGTGCCGGTGGCGTCGAGGGCGGCGGAGGTGCGGTGCGAGGGGGTGCGCCGGCCGTTGGTGAGCCAGCCGGAGCGGCTGACCGGCGGACGGAAGCCGTTGCTGCCGGGCGGCGGGGACTCCACCAGCCGGTGCAGGACGGACTCGGCGAGTCCGGCGCGGTCGCGGTGGCCGGGTTCGGCGGCGGCGCAGCCGGACTCGCGGGCCAGGTAGTCGATGCTCAGGCCGGCCTCGGCGGCGGCCGCCAGCAGGGGCGGTACGAGTTCGGCGGGGGTGGACAGCCGGCTGAAGTAGTCGTCGATGAGGAAGCAGGTGCTGATCCGCGGCCGTGCGCCGGCCGGCAGGGGGCCGATGCAGGCGCGGGCGGCGTCCACCCAGGGCCGTACGGCGGCGAAGTGGCGGCGCAGCCGGGCGGGGCCCTCGGCGAAGTCCTCCATGTACAGGTGGCCGAGTTCGAGGGAGAGGTGGGAGAACGGCACGGATTCGGTGCGCGGCTGTGCGCTGGTCTCCCGGAAGACGGTTCCCGGTCCGGTCACAGTTGCCCCCAGTGCTTGTCCTCGGTCAGGCGCTGGGCGAGTTCGCCCATCTTCTGCCAGGTCTCCACGTTGGCGATGCGCCGGTCGTGCACGTCCTCGTCGGTGATGAGCCGCTCCTGCCACTGAAGGACGGGTTCCAGCGGAATGGACGACAGGACGCGGGTCCTGCCGATACCGAGACCGGCCGCGGTTTCCTCCAGTTGGGTGTCGCACTGCCGCATCCACGCGTACTGCGCGGGCGAGGCCTGCGACCACATCGGCGAGTCGAGATCGGGTACGGCGGCGCGGACGAAGCGGATCGAGGCGGAAAGCGCGTCGGTGTCGTGGCCCATGGCGACGCCGGCCTTCACAATGCCCTGTTTTCCGTACACGAGTTCGGCGGCGGCCATGACGTGCTGGCGGGTCCAGCGGTGATAGACGAGCCAGCGCGTTTTCAGGCGGCCGAGTCCGCCGCGGGGTGAGGTGGCGGCGAGAGCGAGGTCCATCGCATAACTGCGTCCGGCGCTCAAGTCCACGATGATGACGTCGAATTCGCGTTTCAGCCGCAGGACGAGATCGACGCAGCGGTGCAGGTTCTCCTCGTCGGTGACGAATTCGCCGCCGGTGCGGTCGCCGGGCAGCAGGACGAGCCGTCCCGAGCCGCCGGGCCGGCTGCGCAGCACGGGGTGCTCGGTGCGCGACCAGACGTCGACGCGCAGGGGTTCGGCGGTCTTGCCCTTGAGGTAGGAGTGCAGGCCGCGGTCCTCGGCCTCGGAGAGGACGTCGGGCAGGTCGAACACGGCGGCCGCGGTGGGCGAGCCGAAGTCGAAGTCCAGGTAGCAGACGTCGTCCCCGTCCAGCGCGCGGTGGTAGGCGAGGTTGGCGCTGGTCACGGACCGGCCGGTGCCCCCCTTGTCGGAGGCGGCGAACACGAGCACGCTCACACCCCCTGGTGGCCGGAGTCGCCGCGGGCCCGGGAGAGGGTGTCCAGCCGGCCGAGGACGCCGAGGGCCAGCGCGTAGGCGGTGCCGGGCTGTTCGTCGACGAGCAGACGGGCCCGGCGCAGGTCGGCCTCGATGCCCTTGATCTCCTCGCCCTGGGGGCTCTTGGGCGCGGGCGCGGGCTGCTGCATCTGCTCCTTGCCGAAGAGATGCGCCGACTCGCTGATCAACGCCCTCGCCAGCAGGGACAGTTCGGCGCTGCGGATGGGCGGCTGGTCGTAGAGGCCGTGCGCGGCGACCATGCACTCGGTGACCCGCTCGGTCATGCTCCAGGACACCGGGCCCTGGCGTTCGGGGGACTCCGGGTAGACGGCGTGCACGTTGTCCCAGAGGCCGACGCCCCGCCCCTCGCTGATGCGGCGCTGCCAGAGGTGGTCGAGGATGTCCTCGGCGAGCCGCAGCAGGCGGTCCTGGGAGGCGATGTTGCGGGACAGCGAGCAGAGCTGGACGGTCCGTTTGAGCAACTGGGCGGAGAAGTCGGTCATCGTCCACTTCATGGGCGGGCCGACGGCCCCGCTGCCCAGCAGGGGCAGGGTGACGCCGGGGTTGTGCAGGCCGACCGCGGGGTCGTCGCGGGTCATGCCGCTGGTGATCCGGCCGCGTTCGGCGAGGCGTTCCATGACGGCGACGGTGCGGGTGAGGTCGTCGTCGGTGGCGCGGCGGCGTACCAGGTCGTGGACGAGGATGGAGGCGACGGAGAGGGAGAAGTACTCCGACTCCAGTTGCTGGAGCGTGGTGCGCCAGGGGATCTGCTCCAGCGGCCAGGTGCCGTCGCCGAAGCGGGCGATGGCCGACCAGTACTGCTGGGTGATCTCCCAGCGCAGTCGCAGCGCGTCGGCGAGTTTCTGCTGTTCGGCGGTGAGCAGACCGAGGACGAGGGTGCGCTCGGAGAACAGGTCGGGGATGCCGTCGAGGGCGACGACGGTGAAGTACAGGTAGGGCGTGGGGTGGGCGACGCCGGCGGGCTGTTTGCCGATCGCCTCGGCGGTCGCCGGTTCCACCTCGACGTCGGGCGCGCCCTTCACCAGGCTCCATGCCCAGCCGCACTCGAAGAGGCGGTTCTCGTTGCGCAGCGCGTCGGTGACGTCGGAGTCGAGACCGAGGGTGACGCTCTCGCTGATGACGGCGCGCAGGGCCTTGAAGCGCTCCTGGAAGCGCTGGAGAACCTGCCGTTCGGAGAGCCGGCCCTGGCCGAGGAGGCGGGTCAGGGACTGCCCCTGGTCGGAGGCGACGTCGACGACGTTGACGGTGAAGGAGCGCAGCAGGCTCACCATGGCGGCGGTGAGCCGGGCGCTGGTGGCGTCCCAGAGCCGGTCGATCTGCTTCAGGGTGCTCGCCCGCTGGGTCTTGCCCCGGTAGACCTTGAGGAAGCCGAGGGTGGCGAGGCAGAGGGTGACGGACATGGAGTAGCTGTCGACCACCCCCAGGGCCCGCTGTTCCTTGGTGAGTTCCTGCTGCGGGTCCTCGGCGGCGAAGTAGTGGCCGCCGGAGAAGGTGGGGCTCTCCTCGCCGCGGTGCTTCTCCATGAAGTCGGCGAGGACCTTGACCAGGTTCCCGGGGATCTCGCTGGAGTCGCCCGCGGTCCTCAGCGACCGCTCCACGTCCCGCTGGGTGGTGTCGGGGTCGTCGAGGCGGAAGGCGGTGATCTCGGTGGCCGGGTACAGCAGGCAGAGCAGCCGCTCGGCGTCGGCGACGCTGCTCAGGCCGCCCGACTCCCCCCACTCCCACTCACCGTCGTCGAAGGAGTGGCGGGCGACGGCCTGCCACACCTCGAGCAGGTTCTGTCTCGGCTTGATCTGCATGCCCATTCCCCTCGCACAGGCCCGTCACCACACGATCCACATATCCACCCCGTCGTGGAACCGCGGGACGTCACTTTTTCCTTCGCCGGCCGCAGGCCAGAATCATTCCGGTGTATCCGTGGCGCACCAGTTGCTTCGGGTTGTCCAGGCAGAAGATCTTCATGTCCGCTTCGGCGAACGGGGCGAGAACGGTGCGCACCTCCACCTCGTCGATATCGCGGGCGGGAAATTCTTGCGCGCCCACGCGATACCCCTCGGAATGCTCCATGAAAGCGGCGGCGAAAGGCGCGCCGGGTTTCAGGGACTTCATGAAACATCCCACGCCCCGCCGGAATTCTTCGAGCGAGGTGGTGATGGATTCCGCGACGAAGAACATGGTGCCGATGTCCCAGGCGGGTTTTTCGCCGCAGAGGTCGAAGAGACTGCCGGGCCTGGGGGCGCGGACCGCTTTCCCGAAGCGCGCCCTGGGGTCGGCGCCGAGGCCCGCATAGGCCGCGCCCTCGCCGTGCGCGCCGCTCGTGAGGACCTCCCAGAACTGGTCCCAGTTGGCGTCGTAGCCGGAGAGCTGGCCGCGGAGGTAGTCGAGGTTCCGCTCGGACCGCTCGAGGAGCGTGATCCGGCCACACCAGGGGAGCATCGCCAGGGCCGGATAGAGATTGGGCCCCGCACCCACGTCGATACCGGCGCCGCCGCGGCCGCCGTGCTTCTCGAAGTGATCAGTGAAGTGATCTCGGACCCGGGTGAGGATCGCCCTGTCCACGGGCTGGATCTCCAGGTAATTGCGCTTGATGTACTCGTTGGGATCGAAGGCGTCCCAGGGCACATCGGCATTCAGCTTTTCGGTGGCGGTGGACGGTCCCGAGGTCATTGGTTCAGCCTAGCAGGACGACGCGCTCTTGAAGGAGTGCATGCATCAGGCAATGATGGACGGCCGGGTATGCATATCGGACAAGAGCGAGCACGTGCGCCATTCATTTCGTCGATCCTTCACAAGGGGACTGCATGACTCCTCTTCCCCGTGTTCCCCGAGATCGTTCTCGGTCGGTCGCCGGTTCGACAGTGAGCCAGGCGTCCCGGGAAAGGCGCCTACGGATCAGAGCGGCCACGGAGGAGGATCTCCCCCGTATCGTCCGGCTCGACGAGGAGGCCTTCCCGACCGCCCCGTACCCCTACTTCGTGCTGCGCCAGCTGCTGGCCTCGTTCCCGGACTTCGTGTTCGTCGTGGACATGGGCGAGGACCTGGGCGGATACGTGCTGTCGACGCCGCCGGACGCGGCGCGGAGCTGGATCCTCAGCCTCGGCATCTCCCCGCCACTGCAACGCCAGGGCCTCGGACGGCAGTTGATGACGCAGATCCTCGGTCATCTCCGCACCCGGGGCGTGCACGGCGTCACGCTCTCGGTGGAGCCGCGCAACGACACGGCGATCGCGCTGTACCGGTCCCTGGGCTTCGCCCCGGACCCCGGCGGACCCCGAGCGGACTACTTCGGCCCCGGCGAGGACCGACTCCTCATGACGCTCGCCCTGTGAGCCCTTCGAGCCCTTCGAGCCCTTCGAACCGCCGCACGTAGCGACGCTGCCAGGGCGTCTCCACGGCGCGCCGGTCGTAGTGCCGGCGCACGAACTCCACCGCTCCGGCGGCCGGTACGCCGTCCAGCACCGCCAGACAGGCCAGCGCCGTCCCCGTGCGGCCGCGCCCGCCGCCGCAGGCGACCTCCAGCCTCCCGTCGGTCGCCCGCCGCCACGCCTCGGTGAGCGCCGTACGGGCGTCGGCACGGTCGGCGGGCAGCCGGAAGTCGGGCCAGCGGATCCAGCGCGCCTCCCACGGCACCGCCGGCGGCGCGCCGCCGAGCAGATAGAGGCCGTACGTCGGGACCGGCGCCGCCGGGTCGAGGGGGCGGCGCAGTCCGCGGCCGCGCACCAACCGGCCGGACGGCAGCCGGAGCACCCCGGGCAGCCCCGCGGGCCAGGGCTCCTGTCGCGTCTCCACGGCCCCATTCGAACCCGGCTCCCGCCGGTCGGGCAACCGGTCCGGCTCGTGGTCGCCCCGCGTCACCGGCGCCGACCCGTACGCCATGGTGTCGAGTGGCGCCGGGTCACCCGGCGTGGTGCGTCGGAGGCCGCCCGGCGCGCCGGGCGGGCGGCAGACGGGGCCGCGTCACTCCCGCGGGAGCGTCAGGACGGCGTCCGGGCCGCCGCCAGCAGCCGGGTGACGTCGTCCGCGCGGAGGGCGAGAGCCGTGCCGACGGTGGCGAGGACCTCGCGTTCGGCGGGGGTGTAGGGGCCGTCGGCGAGGGCGATGCGGGCGCCCTGGAGCAGGAGGGACTCACGGCCGACGGGGGCGAGGTGCGGGGTGAGCGGGTCGAGGGCCTCGTGGAGCTCTATGGCCAGGCCGGGGGTGCAGGGTTCGCCGTGGACGCGGCCGGTGTCGGCGGCGAGGGCGTCGACGAGGGCGGCGAGCTGCTCGCGGGTGCAGTCCGGGAAGCCGGCCGCGCGCACCGCGACCGCCGCCGTCTCCAGGGACGTACGGGCGCAGGGGCCGCCGGCCGAGAGGACCGCGAGGGCGACGGTGTGGACGGCGTCGCGGAGCATCGCGGAGAAGCGGGTGGTGGTGGGGTGGTCGAGGGTGTCGGTGCCGAAGTGGCGGCGGCAGGCGGCGCATTCGACGACGGGGCCGGTCGCGCCGCGCGGCAGCACCGGTACGCCCAGCAGGGTGAAGCGACGCCGGCCGGTGAGCCGCCGGTAGTTGCGGTCGCCGCCGCAGCCGGGGCAGAAGAACTCGCCGTCCCCGACGGGGGTCCAGGCGGTGCGATGGCCCAGCACGCGGGCAAACCCGGTGGCACGGCCGTCTCGTCCCCGTTCTGGCAGCACGTCGCACCTCCGTAACCGCGTGGCAACATCGCCACGCGCTTTCGTGATGTTAGCCACATCGTCGAGGCGGAGTCAGCACCCAGGACGAGACCTTTCCGTGACCTCCACGGGCGGATGGCCGATATGCGACGCGGCCCCGGCCGCCGTTTCCGGCGGCCGGGGCCGCGGAACTCCCCGTCCGGATGATCAGCGCGTCGCGCGGTTGACGGCGGAGACGACCGCCTTCAGCGAGGCACGCGTGGTGTTGGCGTCGATGCCGATGCCCCACAGGACCTTGTCGCCGATCGCGCACTCGATGTACGAGGCGGCCTGTGCGGAGGCGCCCTCGCTCATCGTGTGCTCCTGGTAGTCCAGCAGGCGTACGTCGACGCCGATGGATTCCAGGGCGTCGAAGAAGGCCGAGATCGGACCGTTGCCCGAGCCGGACAGGACGGTCTCCTCGCCGTCGACGACCGCGTCCACGGTGAGGGTGTCCACGCCGTCGGTGTCGGTGGTCGACTGGCCGTTGCGCACCTGGATGCGGCCCCACGGGTTCTCGGGGTTGGGCAGGTACTCGTCCTGGAAGGTGGCCCAGATGTCGCCGCCGGTGACCTCGCCGCCCTCGGCGTCCGTCTTGGCCTGGATGATCTTCGAGAACTCGATCTGCATCCGGCGCGGCAGGTCCAGCTTGTGGTCGTTCTTCAGGACGTAGGCGATGCCGCCCTTGCCGGACTGCGAGTTGACGCGGATGACGGCCTCGTAGGAGCGGCCGACGTCCTTCGGGTCGATCGGCAGGTACGGGACCGCCCACTCGATGTCGTCCACGGTGACGCCCTTGGCGGCCGCGTCGGCCTCCATGGCGTCGAAGCCCTTCTTGATGGCGTCCTGGTGGGAGCCGGAGAAGGACGTGTAGACCAGGTCGCCCACGTACGGGTGGCGCGGGTGGACCTCCATCTGGTTGCAGTACTCCCACGTACGACGGATCTCGTCGATGTCGGAGAAGTCGATCTGCGGGTCGACGCCCTGCGAGAACAGGTTCATGCCCAGGGTGACCAGGTCGACGTTGCCGGTGCGCTCGCCCTGGCCGAACAGGCAGCCCTCGACGCGGTCGGCGCCGGCCATCAGCGCCAGCTCGGCGGCGGCGACGGCGGTGCCGCGGTCGTTGTGCGGGTGGACCGAGATGCAGACGTGCTCGCGGCGGGAGATGTTGCGGCTCATCCACTCGAAGCGGTCCGCGTGCGTGGAGGGGGTCGAACGCTCCACGGTGGCGGGCAGGTTGAGGATGATCTCGCGGCCGGGGCCGGGCTGGTAGACGTCCATCACCGCCTCGCAGACCTCCAGCGCGAAGTCCAGCTCGGTGTCGGTGAAGATCTCGGGGCTGTACTGGTACCCGAACTCGGTCTCGGGGCCCAGCAGTTTCTCCGCGTACTCCATCACCAGGCGGGTGCCGTCGACGGCGATCTGCTTGATGTCGTCCTTGGAGCCGCGGAACACCACCCGCCGGAAGACCGGCGCGGTCGCGTTGTACAGGTGGACGGTGGCGCGCCGGGCGCCCTTCAGGGACTCCACGGTCCGCTCGATCAGGTCCTCGCGGGCCTGGGTCAGCACGGAGATCGTGACGTCGTCCGGGATCGCGCCCTCTTCCTCGATGATCGAGCGCACGAAGTCGAAGTCGGTCTGGCCGGAGGCGGGGAAGCCGACCTCGATCTCCTTGTAGCCCATCTTGACCAGCTGGTCGAACATCCGGCGCTTGCGTTCGGGCGACATCGGGTCGATCAGGGCCTGGTTGCCGTCGCGCAGGTCCGTGGAGAGCCAGCGGGGGGCGACGGTGATCCGCTGGTCGGGCCAGGTGCGGTCGGGGATGTCGACCTGCTCGTACTGTCCGTACTTGTGGATCGGCATGGTGCTGGGCTGCTGGCGGTTCGCCATCTCTGCGGGGCTCCTCAGGATGTCCGGAAGGACGGCCGACGACGCAACGCGAAGCTCCGCGGGGAGGGAGTCGGCCTCGACTACAGGCCCTCGCCGCGGCAGCTAAGGAGAAGCAGCCCGAAACGCATAGTGCTCCGCACTTTAGCCGAGCCTCACGGGACGCGTGGGGCCGTTCCAGTATGCGGGACCGGGCGGACCAATCGGGCAAAAAGTGCCGTATACCACTTACGGGAGCGGATCGAGGTCGTTTGTCACCGTATTTCACCAATCATGGTTGCAGGTGGTGACAGCCCGGTCACCCGGTGCGAAGGTGCCGGACATGACGACTCACGGGGGCTTCGAGCCCGTCTTCTGCACCGTCGTACCGCCCCACGTCCTCGACCGCCTGGCGCGCAGCGACGACCCGGCACGGTCCGGACCCGCGCGGCGCACCCTGCTGCGCGACAGCGAACTGCGCTCGCGGCGCCGCGTGACCAGCGAGTTCCGCCTCGCGACCGCCCCGGCCGCCAAGGCACCCTCGGACCAGCCGCTGCGTACGGTCTACGACGCCGGGCACGGCACCGCGCTGCCCGGCACCAAGGTCCGCGGCGAGGGCGAGGAACCGGGCCGGGACGCCACGGTGAACCGCGCCTACGCCGGTCTCGGCGCCACCTTCGAGCACTTCCTCACGGTGTACGGCCGCCACTCGATCGACGGCGACGGCCTGCCCCTGGACGCCACCGTCCACTACGACGAGGACTACAACAACGCCTTCTGGAACGGCGAGCAGATGGTGTTCGGCGACGGCGACGGCGAGATCTTCGTCGACTTCACCGGCTCCCTCGACGTGATCGGCCACGAACTCACCCACGGCGTCACCCAGTACACGGCGAACCTCACCTACTACGGCCAGCCGGGCGCCCTCAACGAGTCGATGTCCGACGTCTTCGGCGTGCTCGTCAAGCAGTACGCGCTGGGCCAGACCGCCGCCGAGGCCGACTGGCTGATCGGCGCCGAGCTGCTCGCCCCGAACGTGAGCGGTCAGGCCCTGCGCTCCATGAAGGCGCCCGGCACCGCGTACGACGACGACGTGCTCGGCAAGGACCCGCAGCCCGCGACCATGGACGACTACGTGCGCACCGGCCGGGACAACGGCGGCGTCCACATCAACTCGGGCATCCCCAACCACGCGTTCTACCTGGCCGCCACCGCCCTCGGCGGCTTCGCCTGGGAGAAGGCCGGCCAGATCTGGTACGACGTGCTCACCGGCGGCGAGCTGGCGGAGAGGGCGTTCTTCACCGACTTCGCGAAGCTCACCGTGAAGGCCGCGCGTGAGCGCTTCGGCGACGGCGGCGAGGAGTTCCAGGCCGTGGAGAAGGCGTGGGAGCGGGTGGGGGTGCGGATCCTGTAGATCCGTACTAGACACGTCCCATGCGGATTCACGTACGACGCACGGGCGGCTTCGCGGGCATCGAGCGCGCCGCCGAGGTGGACACCTCGGGACGGCCCGACGCCCGCGCCTGGGAGGCCCTGGCCGGGCAGGCGCTGGCGGACGGCCACCGGTCCCGCCCGGCCGGGGTCCCCGACGGGTTCGGCTACGAGATCACGGTGGACGGCGCGACGGTGTACGCGGCCGACCCCCGGCTCACCCCGGAGCAGCGCGAGCTGATCTCGCGCGTGCTGAAGGAAGGTGCGTGACAGCCGTTTCACGCGCGGGCGTTGACTTCCGTCACCGACGGTACGGATGATCGCGCCCATGGCGACCGACGCGCACGGGACGACGAACCCGATACCCCGGTTCCCGGCCGGCTTCCTGTGGGGTGTCTCGACCTCCGCCCACCAGATCGAGGGCGCGGCAAACACGCGCGAGGCGTCCGTGTGGGACGTCTTCACGGCCGGACCGGGACGGGTCGCGGACGGCTCCACGGCCGCGGTGGCCTGCGACCACTACCACCGCCACACCGAGGACGTGGCGCTCCTGTCCGGCCTGGGCGTGAACGCGTACCGCTTCTCGATCTCCTGGCCGCGGGTGAACTCCCCCGGCGGCCTCGACTTCTACGACCGGCTGGTGGACGAACTGCTGGCGGCCGGCGTGCGCCCGGTGCCGACCCTCTTCCACTGGGACCTGCCGGCCCGGCTGGACTGGCTGGAACGGGACACCGCGCACCGGTTCGCCGCGTACGTCTCCGTGGTCGCGGACCGCCTCGGTGACCGCGTGCACCGGTGGATCACCCTCAACGAGCCCGCCGAACACACCCTGCTGGGCCATGCCCTGGGCACCCACGCCCCCGGCCGGCAGCTGATGTTCGACGCGCTGCCGGTCGCCCACCACCAGCTCCTCGCCCACGGCCTGGCCGTCCGGGCACTGCGGGCGGCGGGCGCCCGGGACGTCGGCATCGCCAACTCCCACGGCCCCACGTGGCCCGCCTCCCGGGAACCCGCCGACCAGGAGGCCGCCGCCTTCTACGACGTCCTGCTGAACCGGCTCTTCGCGGACCCCCTCCTGCTCGGCGAATACCCCGAGGGGCTGGGCGAGTCGATGCCGGGTGACGTGGCGGCCGACCTGAAGGTCATCGCCGAACCCCTCGACTTCTACGGCGTCAACTACTACGCCCCCACCCGCGTCGGCGCCCCGCAGGGCGCCGAGATCGAGTTCGGCGGCGTCCGCATCCCGGCCGAACTCCCCTTCACCGTGCGGCAGATCGAGGGTGTCCCGGTCACCGACTTCGGCTGGCCCGTGGTGCCCGAGGGCCTGACCGAACTCCTGACCGGCTTCGCCGAACGCTACGGCGACCGCCTCCCGCCGGTCGTCATCACCGAGAACGGGTGCAGTTGCCCCGGCATCGACGACCAGGACCGCATCGCCTACCTCGACGGTCACCTGCGCGCCCTGCACCGGGCGATGGCGGCGGGCGTGGACGTGCGCGGCTACTTCGTGTGGTCGCTGCTGGACAACTTCGAGTGGGCACAGGGCTACGAACGCCGCTTCGGCCTGGTCCACGTGGACTTCTCCGACTCCGGCGCGCTGAAGCGCACCCCCAAGGCCTCCTACCACTGGCTGCGGGACGTCCTGCGGGCCCAGCGGTGACGGGGGTCCGCCCCGGCGGCGCCCGAACGTCCCGGAAGCCCCGGACGCCCCGGACGCCCCGGAACCCCTAGAACCCCAGCTTCCGCAGCTGCTTCGGATCCCGCTGCCAGTCCTTGGCGACCTTCACGTGCAGGTCCAGGAAGACGGCCGTCCCGAGGAGCGCCTCGATCTGCTTGCGGGACTTGATGCCGACGTCCTTCAGGCGCTTGCCCTTCGGGCCGATGATGATGCCCTTCTGGCTGGGGCGCTCGATGTAGATGTTCGCGTGGATGTCGAGGAGCGGCTTGTCCGCGGGGCGGTCCTCGCGCGGGAGCATCTCCTCCACGACCACCGCGATGGAGTGCGGCAGCTCGTCGCGGACGCCCTCCAGGGCCGCCTCGCGGATCAGCTCGGCGACCATCACCTGCTCGGGCTCGTCCGTCAGGTCGCCCTCGGGGTAGAGCGGCGGGCTCTCGGGCATCATCGGGATCAGCAGGTCGGCGAGCAGCTCGACCTGCTGGTCGCCGACGGCGGAGACGGGCACGATCTCGGCCCACTCGATGCCCAGTTCCCTGCCGAGCTGGTCGATCGCGATCAGCTGTTCGGCGAGCGCCTTGGAGTCGACGAGGTCGGTCTTCGTCACGACCGCGACCTTCGGCGTCCGCTTGATCCCGGCCAGCTCCTTGGCGATGAACCGGTCGCCGGGGCCCAGCTTCTCGTTGGCCGGCAGGCAGAAGCCGATGACGTCGACCTCGGCCCAGGTGGTGCGCACGACGTCGTTGAGCCGCTCGCCCAGCAGGGTGCGCGGCTTGTGGAGCCCCGGGGTGTCCACGAGGATCAGCTGCGCGTCCGGCCGGTGCACGATGCCCCGCACCGTGTGCCGGGTGGTCTGCGGACGGTTCGAGGTGATCGCCACCTTCTTCCCGACCAGAGCGTTCGTGAGGGTGGACTTGCCCGCGTTGGGGCGGCCGACGAAACAGGCGAAACCGGCCCGGTGGGCGGCCTCGGCCGGCTGTTCGGATGACTGGGTACGAACGCTCATGCCGCCCATTCTCCCTGATCCACGAAGCCCTGCCGTACAACCGCCCGAGAGCGCCCCCGGACGTGAGCGTCCGGAAACCCGCAGGCAATGAAACCTCGCGGAAACACACCCGTACGCGCCCGGAAACGCGTGCCCGTGACCCTCTGACGAGCCCCCGCACCGTTGGAGACGACCGTGACCCTAGCCGCCGCCCGGATCGACACCGGCGACACCGCCTGGCTGCTCGCCGCCACCGCCCTCGTCCTGCTGATGACACCGGGCCTCGCCCTGTTCTACGGCGGCATGGTCCGCACGAAGAGCGTCCTCAACATGCTGATGATGAGCTTCGTGTCGATCGCGCTGGTCACCGTGGTGTGGCTGGCCGTCGGATACTCCCTCGCCTTCGGCCCCGACGCCGGCGGCGGCCTCATCGGCACCCTGGAGCACGCCGGGATGGCCGGTCTCGGCCCGGACAGCGTGCAGGGCACCGTGCCGACCCTGCTGTTCGCCACCTTCCAGCTCACGTTCGCGATCATCACGGCGGCCCTGATCAGCGGTGCGATCGCGGACCGCGCGAAGTTCGGGGCCTGGCTGGTCTTCGTACCCCTCTGGGCACTCCTCGTATACGTTCCCGTCGCGCACTGGGTGTGGGGCCCGGACGGCTGGATCCTGAACGGTCTCGGAGCGCTCGACTTCGCCGGCGGCCTCCCCGTGGAGATCACCTCGGGCGCCTCCGGTCTGGCCCTGTGCCTGGTCCTCGGCCCGCGCCTCGGCTTCAAGAAGGACGCCATGCGTCCGCACAACCTCCCCATGGTCGTCCTGGGCGCGGGCCTGCTCTGGTTCGGCTGGTTCGGCTTCAACGCGGGCTCGGCCCTCGGCGCGAACGGCCTCGCGGCCGCCGCCTTCCTCAACACCCTGACCGCCGGCTGCACCGGCCTGCTGGGCTGGCTCTTCGTCGAGCAGAAGCGCGACGGGCACCCCACGACCCTCGGCGCGGCCTCCGGCGCCGTCGCGGGCCTGGTCGCCATCACGCCGTCCTGCGGCTCGGTCTCCCTGCTCGGCGCCCTGGCCGTCGGCCTCGCCGCCGGCGTCGTCTGCTCCTACGCCGTGAGCTGGAAGTTCCGGTTCGACTACGACGACTCCCTCGACGTGGTCGGCGTCCACCTGGTCGGCGGGGTCATCGGCACCCTCCTCATCGGCGTCTTCGCCGTCGAGTCGATGACCGGCGGCACCCAGGGCCTGCTCTACGGCGGCGGCCTCGCCCAGCTCGGCAAGCAGCTCGTGGCCGTCCTCGCCGTCGGCGGGTACGCCTTCCTCGTGACGTACGGCATCGCCCGGGTGCTCCACGGGACGCTGGGGCTGCGGGCCGACGAGGAGCACGAGCACACCGGCCTGGACCTTACGGTGCACGCCGAGACCGCATACGATCACGGCGTCCTCGGCCACGGCGCCCCGGTCGGCGCGTCCTCCGTCCCCTCCGCTCAGAAGGTCAAGCCCCAGGCATGAAGCTCATCACCGCGATCGTGAAGCCGTACCGCCTCGACGAGGTCAAGACCGCCCTCCAGGAACTGGGCGTGCACGGTCTGACCGTCACCGAGGCGAGCGGCTACGGCCGGCAGCGCGGCCACACCGAGGTGTACCGCGGGGCCGAGTACCAGGTCGACCTCGTCCCGAAGGTCCGGATCGAGGTCGTCGTCGAGGACGCGGACTCCGAGGCCGTCATCGACGCGATCGTCAGGGCCGCGCAGACGGGGAAGATCGGCGACGGAAAGGTGTGGGCCGTGCCGGTCGAGACGGTCGTCCGGGTCCGGACCGGCGAGCGCGGCCCCGACGCGCTCTGACCGGCCCCGGTCCGGTCGGGGTGCGCCCGCCGGGGGCCGGCGAGCCGGACGCGGCATCCGGGCGGCGGCCCGGAACCGCCGCGGACGTGTGCCTCAGCCGGCGGAGACGCTGAGTCGCACCGTCCCGTCGGGCGCGGCCACCAGCAACGGCGTCCCCGGTCCGCCCAGGTCCCCCACCGCGGCCAGGTCCGCCTCGGCGGCGCCCTCCGCGGACGTCACCACCGCCGCCGCCTCCAGCGACTCGGCCCCCGACGCCACCGCCATCGCCACCGCCGTCTGCACCGCGCTCAGCTTCAGCGACGGCAGGTCCACCGTCCCGGCGACGTAGGTGCGTCCCGTCTCGTCCCGTACGGCGGCCCCCTCGGCCACACCGTTGCGGGCCCGCGCCGAACGGGCCAGGGTGACGATCTTGCGGTCCTCGGGACCAAGCGCGTTGATGTCGGTCATGCCCCGAGCATACGAACAGGCCGGCGCGGCGGACGCCCAGGGGATGTTTCGAAAGTAGCGTCGTCTGCCCGAAGGGCAGGCCCGGCGGCGTCTGGTGCGTGCGATCGCAAGGCGGAGGGTCGCCCCGATACAGGGCGTATCGGGGGGTCCCCCCCCACCCCGCGAGCGGGGGGGGCCCGGGGGGGCCGGCCGACCGGGCA